>NZ_JMQR01000029.1:0-31010 GCF_000698025.1 Brevundimonas sp. EAKA
GCTCCGGCCCGTCCGGTGGTCAACTTCGGCCAGCGCGTGCCCAAGCCCGGCAATCCGCAGCGCGCGGCCCCCGAGCGTCCCGCCTTCGGCGGTCGTTCGGCCCGTGAACAGGCGATGGGCGGCGGCGAACGGTCCTATACGGATCGCCCGCAGACCGACCGTCCGCAAGCCGACCGTCCCCAGGGCGCCCGCCCGGGTCCCGGCGGCGCAGGTCGTCCGCAAGGCGCCAAGCCGGCTGAACCCGTCCGCTATTCGGCCCTGATCCCGCGTCCCGCCCCCGGCGCCGCTCGTCCCGGCGGCTCGCGCACCGGTCCTGGCGGTCGTCCGACCCCCAACGCGCCTCCGGCCCAGGGCGAAGGGGCCCGCCCCAGCCGCGCCCCCGGCGCCGGCTTCGGCCGTCCGGTCGGTCGCGACGATGATCGCGAGAAGCGTTTCTCCGACGCCGGCAAGGCGGTCAGCCGCACCCGCGGCGAGCCGAAGCGCCGCGAAGGCCGCATGACCATCCAGTCCGTGGTCGGCGACGGCGATGCCGCCGAGCGCATGCGCTCGCTGGCCTCGGTCCGCCGCGCCCGCGAACGCGAGAAGGAAAAGCGCAAGGGCGGATCGACCGATGCGCCGAACCGTCCGCGCGAAGTGGTCATCCCTGACATCATCACCGTGCAGGAGCTGTCCAACCGGATGGCCGTGCGCGGCGTCGACATCATCAAGTTCCTGATGAAACAGGGCCTGATGATGAAGATCAACGACGTGATCGACTCCGACACCGCCGAACTGGTGGCCGAAGAGTTCGGCATGGCGGTCAAGCGCGTCTCTGAATCCGACATCGAATTCGGCTTCCTGGGCGACGCCGACGACGCGGAAGCGGCCGATGTCCGCGCCCCCGTCGTGGCCATCATGGGCCACGTCGACCACGGCAAGACCTCGCTGCTGGACGCCCTGCGCACCACCGACGTCGCGGGCGGCGAAGCCGGCGGCATCACCCAGCATATCGGCGCCTATCAGGTGCGCCTGGACGACGGCCAGAAGGTCACCTTCCTGGACACCCCGGGCCACGCCGCCTTCTCGGCCATGCGGGCGCGCGGCGCCAATGTGACCGACATCGTGGTGCTGGTCGTGGCCGCCGATGACGGCGTCATGCCGCAGACCATCGAGGCCATCCAGCACGCCAAGGCGGCCGGGGCTCCGCTGATCGTCGCGGTCAACAAGATGGACAAGCCGGGGGCGACGTCTCAGAAGGTCGTCAACGAGCTGCTGCAGCACGAAGTCATCGCCGAAAACCTGGGCGGCGACACCCAGATCATCGAGGTCTCGGCCAAGGAGCGGATGAACCTCGACGGCCTGCTGGAAGCCATCCTGGTCCAGGCCGAGGTCATGGATCTGCGCGCCAACGCCGATCGCTCGGCCGAGGGCGTGGTCATCGAGGCCAAGCTGGACAAGGGCCGCGGCCCCGTCGGCACCGTCCTGGTCAAGCGCGGCACGCTGAAGCGCGGCGACATCGTCGTGGCCGGCGGATCGTGGGGCAAGGTTCGCGCCCTGCTGAACGAACGCAACGAGCAGCTGACCGAAGCCGGTCCGTCCGTCCCGGTCGAGATCCTGGGTCTGGACGAGGCCCCGTCTCCGGGCGACGTCTTCGCCGTGGTGGAATCCGAAGCCCGCGCCCGCGAGCTGACCGAATACCGTCAGCGGGTGAAGCGCGAAAAGGCCCAGGTCTCGGGCGGCTCCGTGTCGCTGGTCGACATGATGTCCCGCCTGCAGTCCAAGAAGGTCTCGGAACTGCCGGTCGTCATCAAGGCGGACGTGCAGGGTTCGGCCGAAGCCATCGTCAGCTCGCTGGACAAGATGAGCACCGACGAGGTGCGCGCCCGCACCGTCTATTCCGGCGCCGGCGGCATCACCGAGAGCGACGTCAACCTGGCCAAGTCGGCCGGCGCGCCGATCCTCGGCTTCAACGTCCGTGCGTCGAAACAGGCGCGTGATCTGGCCGAGCGCGAGGGCGTCGAGATCCGCTACTATTCGATCATCTACGACCTGCTGGACGATATCAAAGGCGTGCTGTCCGGCATGCTGGCGCCGCTGCAACGGGAAACCTTCCTGGGCAACGCCGCCGTGCTGCAGGTGTTCGACATCTCCAAGATCGGCAAGATCGCCGGTTGCCGGGTGTCGGAAGGCGTGGTCCGCAAGGGCGCCCGCGTCCGCATCATCCGCGACGATGTGGTGGTTCTGGAGCTGGGCGTGCTCAACACGCTCAAACGCTTCAAGGACGAGGTCAACGAAGTCACGGCCGGCCAGGAATGCGGCATGCAGTTCCAGGGCTTCCAGGACATCAAGGAAGGCGACTACATCGAGTGCTTCACGGTCGAAGAGATCAAGCGCACCCTGGACTAGGTCCGGGTTCGCAAGCATCGAAAGAGACAGGCCCGGAACCCAGGTTCCGGGCCTTTTTCTTTGCGTCAGTCCCGCGCATGATGCCAAGCGTGGCGGGAGAGGCCGCGCGGGGATCGGTTCATGGCCAGACCACATCTGTCGTCGGGCGACTTCTTCGGCGCCGCCTCGCGGACGGTCGAGGCCGGGGGGTTCCGCGTCGGCCTGTGGATCGCCGACCGTCCGCCCGAGAGCGTCGTGTTTCACGCCCATGACGACGCCCATTTCATCCTGGCGCTCGACGACGGCTATTGCAGCCTGGCGCACGACCCCCTGACGCCCAGGGGCGCCGCCTTCGGCCCCGGCGCCCTGGTGTGGAATCCGCCGGGCGTCGAACATCGCGACTGTTTCACCGCCGCCGGCGGCCGCTTCCTGTCCATCAGTTTCGATCCCCCGAAGAGCGCCGGGCGCGGCGACCCCATGCGGTTGCGCGGCGCCCTGGCCGAAGGCGCGGCGCGACGTCTGATCGGGGTGGCCGGCCGGTTCGCGGCTGGAGACGCGGTCGTGATGGAGGGGCTGACCCTGGATCTGGCGGCGGCGGTGCTGACCCCCGGCGACCTGAACGAGGATCCGGCGCCGGAGTGGCTGCTGCGGGCCCATGAGGTTCTGCACGACCTGGCGGATCAGCCAGGGCTGGAGGTGGCGACCGTGGCCCGCATCGTCGGCGTCCACGCCGTTTCACTGGCGCGCCGCTATCGTCGCCATTTCGGCCGTTCGCCGGCGGCCGCCATTCGCCAGGCGCGGGCTGATCGCGCCGCGGGCCGTCTGGCTCGGGGCGTGGACCTGGCCGAACTGGCCGCGCTCGGCGGCTATGCCGACCAGAGCCATCTGACCCGCGAGTTCGGTCATATCTACGGCCTGACGCCCGGCCGCTATCGCGCCCTGTTCGCCTGAGCCGGTTTCACCTGTTCAAGACCCGGCGCGCGCATCCTGCCACACCTCGGGTCTCGCCTCTCTCAAGGATTGTCATGCGTTCCCTGCTTGTCGCGGCCCTCGGGCTCGCTCTCGTCTCGTCCCCCGTCGCGGCCGATCCGGCCTGGCCCGTCGCCGCGCCTGAAAGCCAGGGGGTCTCGGCCGAGGGGCTGGCGGCCATGGACGCCGCCGTCCGCGCCGGGACCTTCCAGAAGATCACCAGCGTCCTGATCGCCCGCCACGGCCGGCTGGTGCACGAGGTCTATTTCGATGAAGCGGGCCGTGAGAGCCGGCGCAACACCCGCTCCGTGACCAAGACCGTCACCGCCATGCTGGTCGGCGCCGCCGTCGCGCGCGGCGACATCGCCAGCGTCGACGCCCCGATCCTGCCCTTCGTCGCCGACCATGGGCCGTTCGACAATCCCGACCCGCGCAAGGCCGCGATCACGGTCGAGGACCTGCTGACCATGAGTTCGCTGCTGGAATGCGACGACGACAATTCCTTCTCGCGCGGCAACGAGGAGCGGATGTATCTGATCGAGGACTGGGTCAAGTTCGCCCTGGACCTGCCGATCCGGGGCTTTCCGGCCTGGATTCCCAAGCCCGAGGACCAGCCCTATGGCCGGGCCTTCAGCTATTGCACCGCCGGCGTGACCACCCTGGGCGCCGTGGTCCAGGCGGCGACGGGCGAACCGCTTCAGGCCTTTGCGCGCGACGCCCTGTTCGGTCCGCTGGGGATCGAGGGCGAGCAGTGGCAGACCTCGCCCCTGGGCCTGGCCCAGGGCGGCGGCGGCCTGGGCCTGCGCAGCCGCGACCTGCTGACCCTGGGCCAGCTGTTGCTGAACCAGGGGCGTTGGGACGGGCGCCAAGTCCTGCCGGAGGCCTTTGCGAAGGCCATGACCGCCCCGCATTCCACGGTCGATCCCGAACGGGGCGACTATGGCTATCTGGTCTGGCTGCCGACCTATCAGGTCGGGGGAAGGCCGCATCCGGCCTGGGCGATGGCGGGGACCGGCGGCAACAAGGTGGTGATCGTTCCGGACCTGGACACGGTCGTGGTGGTGACGACCGAGAACTTCAATGTCCGCAATCCGCACGGCCTGGCCGACGCCCTGATCGCCGGCCACGCCCTGGCGGCCATGAAATAGTCGGGCGCGCCCTGAAACGACAAAGGCCCGGAACCGCAGTTCCGGGCCTTTCCTTTTTTGCGCTCGTCTGCGCCTCAGCGCAGCGGCGGCCGGGTGACGCGCGAGGACAGGTTCTGGACCACTTCGCGGGCGTCGAAGGCGTTGGGGTCGCCGGCGGGCTTGGGACCGCGGCCCATGATGATCTCGGCGTTGGCTTCGTAGCGGTCGATCTGACGCGTGTCGAAGTCGTTGCTCCAGCTGTCCCAGGGGCTCCAGAAACCGCCGCGGTAATAGCGCCAGGACGGACCCCAGTAGGGGCCGTAGAAGCTGTTGTAGCGGCTGTAGAAGGGGTCCGGCGTGGTGACGTAGCGGGTGTCGCGGTCGGTGGCGCGGTTCACGGTGGCGAACCAGTCATAGCCGCTCTCGACCGTCAGTTCGGCCGAACGCAGCAGCAGGGACATCTCGACCTGTTCGCGCGAGGTCACCGAGTTTCCGGCGAAGCTGACGCGATAGCGGTTGTTCTCGACCCGCTGTTCGGCATAGCCGCCGCGTTCGCCGTTGAAGCCGGCGGGTTGATAGGGGGTGGCGGTGGCGCAGGCGGCCAGGGCCAGTCCCGCGACAGCCGTCATCGCCAGGGCTCTGAGCGCCGGCGTCTTTCTGGATAGGGCTTTCATGAATCGACTCCTTGATCGCCCATTCGGGCGCGCTGGCGGCTGAACGGCGCATGAACGGCCATGTTCCCCACCAATCTAGGACGAAGCCGGGCTGCGTCTAGAGCCGCAATACGATCAGTACCGCCGCCGTCAGCAAAAGGACGCCGACGAACAGGCCGAAACCGCGCCGGAACCGGGGTTGCTGCATGCGCTGCGACAAGGCGGCGCCGGACAGGGCGTAGGCGCTCATCGACATCATATCCATGCCGATGACGGCCAGGGCGAACAGGGCCAGCTGCGGCGCGACGGGCCGCTCGACGTCCAGAAACGGCGGCAGGACGGCGGTGAAGAACAGGATGGCCTTGGGGTTGGCGATCTGGACCGCGAAACCGTCGACGAAGGCGCTGCGGCCCTTGCGCACCGCGACGGCGTGATCGGGCTGCTGGGGGTCGGCGGGGGCGGCGTCGCGCCAGGCGCCGCGCAGGGCCTTGATCCCCAGCCAGGCGACATAGAGGGCTCCCCCTATGGCGATCAGGTGAAAGGCGTCGGGAAAGGCCTTGACCAGGGCGCCCAGCCCCAGGGCGGCGGCGGCGAACCAGACCAGGGTGGCGCAGTTCATGCCCACCACCCCGACCAAGGCCGAGGCGCGGCCCTTCTCCACCCCGGTCGCGACCGCGAACAGATTGGCGGGGCCCGGTGTGATGGCCATCACCACCATCACCCCCAGAAAGGTCGAATAGAGGTGCGGATCGACGGGCAGGGCGGACATGCGGCGCGATGTCGCTGTAATGGCGGCGGCGGTCAAGGCCGGGCGACGCCTTCATCAGACGCGGACGGCGAAACCGGGTCAGGTCGCCGGCGGCTGGGGGGCTTGCGGCGGTTCAGGCGGCGCGATGGGCGCCACATCCTCCGCCTCTTCCTCCGCGACCACGGCGTCCGCCGCCTGGTCCATCGCGTACTGGGCGATCAGACCATAGGTCACCATCTGTTCGGGATCGGGATTGGTCCAGGCGCTGTTGCGGGCGATGCCGGTTCCGGCGGCGACGCCCTGTTGCATCCCCTCTTCCATCGCGCGTTTGACCTCGGGGTCGTTCAGGGCGTCTTCGACCAGGGCGTCGACGTCGATGTCCTTCAACGCCTCGGCGGCCAGTTCGGACGCGTGTCGGGTGGCTTCGGCGGTGAAGGCGGCGACGTCCGGCGCATAGGCGGACCAGAGGGCGGCGATGCTCTGGCCGCGGGCGCTCTCGCTCAGATTCGGGTCTTCGGAAATGGCCTCGGCCCGTTTGCCGAAAGCCTCCATCCGCGCCTCAAAGGCGTCGGCGGCGGCTTCGAGCCGCGCTTCGGCGGAGTCGGGATCGTGAGCCACGCCCCGGGCCGGCGCCGCCTGGGACGCCGCATTCTGGGACGCCGCATTCTGGGCGAGCGCCGAGGAGAGGGGCAGAAGGGCCAGGGCGGCCGTCAGGCTGAGCGCGCGGATCATGGGAGCTTCCCCGTTGATGACCCGTGCAAACTCCGCCCAAGGCCGCCCCGCCTCAAGTGAAATCGCGGTAAGACGCGGCGCTACTGCGGCGCAGGGGCGGTCTTCGCGGCGATCTCGGCGCGGACCATGGCCGGAACGGACTTGATCTGCTCCACAGCCGCAGCGACCTGTTCGGCCGGCGCGCCCTGGGCGACGGCGAAGGTCTGAACCTCGGCGGCGAAGGACGCGGCCTCCGAATCGTAACGCGCCTGGATGGCCGCGAGGTCGGTCGCGGCCTTGGCCTTGTCCGCCTGGGTCGCGGCGGCCTCCATCTCGGCGGACATGGCTTCCATGCTCTTGCCGAAGGCCTCGGCGCGGGCCTCGAAGGCGGCAGGTCGCCGCACAATTGTTCCGACAAGGGCGCCGGCAAGCCGTTCCCGCGCCAGACCCAGAACACGATAAGGCTTGCCGCCGCCGAACTGCAACGGGGGAAAGAGCGGGCGGATCTCTGAAAACGCCTGAACCTTGGCCGTTACTTGTCGGGATCCTCGGGGTGCGCAATTCTACCTAGATTTTAAACAATGGAATTCTAAGGGCTTTGGCCCAGCCTGCCGGTATGGGTCGGAGCAGATCGAGTCTGGGGCGTGGGCGCTGGCGGTTTTTCCGCCATGACGCCGGTCGGGAGGCAGGCCCGCCGCCCTGGCTCTACGTATTGCTGTTCATCGCCAGTCAGTTGCTGGGCCAGTGGAGCATCGCGGCCCTGCACGCCACCGTGATGTGGCCCGCCAACGCCGTGCTGCTGGCGGCGGTGCTGCAGTTGCGCCGGGACAAGGCCATGGGGGTCATGGTCGGCTGCGTCCTGATCAATCTGGCCAGCAATATCGTCCGGGGCGACATCCTTCTGTTCGCGATCACCAATGTCGCCCTGAACCTGCTGCAGGTGGGGATCGCCACCCTGCTGGCGCGTCGCCTTTGCGGGGCGGCCCTCGATATGCGGCGTCCGCTTCGCCTGTTCCGGTTCGCCGTCGGGGCAGCGGTTCCGGCCGTCGCCGTGACCACCCTGCTGGCGGGCCTGATCGCGGTCATCGCCGGGCGGCCGCCGCTGGAAAGCCTCGGCTTCCGCATGCGCCACCTGTTCGACATGGAACTGCTGGCGATGATGATCGTCGCGCCGACCCTGTTGCTGGTCGCGCGCAATCACCGCTTCCGCAAGGACGCCCTGGCGTCGCGCTCCGAGTTCGTCATTCTGATGAGCCTGGTGGCCGTTGCAGCCCTGTGGGCCTTCGGTCAGAATCAGGCGCCCATTCTGTTCATCATCTTCCCGCCGTTGATCCTGCTGGCCTTCCGCCTGTCCCCGCCGTGGACGGCGGGGGCGGTGATCCTGGTCGCGGTCATCGGGGCCGGCGCCACCGTCACCGGCCATGGACCCGTGATTCTGACCCGGCTGGCCTTCGACCCGGCTCTGGAGGGGGTTCCCGCCGTCATGCGGCAGATGAACGTGCTTCATCTGTTTCTCCTGACCGTGGTGATCACGGCCCTGCCGATCACCGCCCTGTCGACCGAACGGCGTCGTCTGGTCGCCCGCCTGAACGTGCGCACCGAAGCCGCCTTGGCCGCCTTGAAACGCGCTGAACAGGCGGACGCGGCCAAGTCCCGGTTCCTGGCCATGATGAGCCACGAGATGCGCACGCCCCTGACCGGGATCACCGGCTATGCGGATCTGCTGTCGCGACATCCCGAACTGGACGCCGAGGGCCGACGTCAGGTCGAGGCCGTGCATCAGTGCGGCGAGGCCATGCTGCGCCTGATCGAGGATTTGCTGGAGGTGTCGAACGGCTGTTCTGCGCTCGACCTGAAGCCGGAGGACCTCTCCACCCTGATCGACGAGGCCGTCGGGCCGGCGCGCGAATGGGCCGCCGTCCGGGGCCTGAACTTCGCTGTAGGCTTCGCTCCCGGTACGGAAGGCTTGGTCCTGACCGACGGGCGACGCCTGCGTCAGATTCTGCACCACCTGGGCAGCAACGCCGTGAAGTTCACCGGCAAGGGCGGGGTGCGCATCGGGGTGGAGCGGGTGGGCGACCGACTGCGTTTCGCGATCAATGACACCGGTTGCGGCATGACCGAGGAGGTTCTCGCCGGAATCTTCAGCCTGTTCGAACAGGCGGACGCCACCACCAGCCGCGCCCATGAGGGGGCCGGCGTCGGTCTGGCCCTGGCCAAGAACCACATCGACCGGCTGGGCGGGACCGTGACCGTCGAAAGCACGCCCCACAGGGGGACGACATTCACGGTGGAAATCCCGGCCAAGGCCGTGGCGGCCGCGGCCGCCCCTCCGGTCGAGACGCCGCCGCTGGAGGCGCGACGCATGCGCGTCCTGGTCGTCGATGACCATCCCGCCAACCGCGATCTGCTGCGGATCATGCTGCAGGCCGTCGACTGCGAGACCGCCGAGGCCTGCGACGGGCGCGAGGCGGTCGAGGCCGTGCGGACGGGGGATTTCGACCTGGTGCTGATGGACATCCGCATGCCGGTTATGGACGGCGTCGCCGCCACCCGGGCCATACGCGCGCTGGAGGGGCCGGCGGCCGGAACCGCCATCCTGGCCGTGACCGCCGAGGCCATGCCGGAGGACGTGGCGCGCTGCCTGTCCGCCGGCATGGACGCTCATGTGGCCAAGCCTGTCACCCAGGCCCGTCTCTATGCGGCCATGGACCAGGCCATGGACGCCGCCGAACACAGGATCGACGACGTCCGAGCGGCTTAAAGCCGCCTACCAGGTCAGGTTGACCCGCGCATAGACGAACCGCCCGTTGAAGCCGAACGGCGAGTTGTAGGGATAGCCCAGCACTCCGTTCGAGTTCAGCGAGGCCGGGGTCGCGTCGGGATATTCGTCGAACAGATTGTCCGCCCCGACCGCCAGCCCGACCCGGTCGGTCAGCTGATACCGGCCCTCCAGATCGATCACCGTCTTCTCACCCGTGCGATAGTCGTTGGCCGCCACCGAGCCCGGTTGCAGCACGTCGCCGTAATAGGTGGCCCGCAGCGTGGCCCCCCACTTGTCCAGATCCCAGTCTGCGCCGGCCGAGACCTTCACGTCCGGCGTGCCCTCTTCGATGGTCAGGATCCGCTGGCGGCCGAACAGGCCGGGCGCCAGGTCGGTGTCCAGCGAGACGTCGTTGAAGTTGGCCGCCACGGTGAAGTCGAAATCGCCGACGGTGTCGGTCCGCAGGCGATAGCGGCCCACCACGTCCACCCCTTCCGTCGTGGTCGAGACCCCGTTCAGGAAGAAGCGCGCCGCCTGAACCCCCAGCGGGGTCAGCAGGGCGGGGTCGCGGATCAGCTCGGACAGGACGATCTGGTCCTCGATCTCGATCTTGTAGGCGTCCACCGTCAGGTCGAAGGCCCCCAGCCGCACCACGGCGCCCAGCGAATAATTGGTCGAGGCCTCGGGCTTCAGCGGCCGCCCGCCCAGGGCCGTCCCCACCGGGCTGACCGACGGGAAGGTGCCGGTCTCCACCACCGCCCCGTCCTGGATCACCGACGAGGTCGAGGTGAAATAGGACTGTTGCAGCGACGGGGCGCGGAAGCCGGTCGAGACCGAGCCGCGCAGGGCGAAGTTGGGGGTGAAGTCATACCGGCCCGACAGCTTGCCCGTCTGGGTGTCGCCGAAGTCGGAATAGTCCTCGAACCGCACCGCCCCGGCCAGGGTCAGCTTGTCGGTGATCGGCAGTTCGATATCGGCATAGGCGGCGAAATTGTCGCGATCGACGTCCACTTCGTTCGACGGCTGGAAGCCGGGGAAGCCCTGGGCCCCGCCCGACAGGGCGGTGTTCGACCCCAGCGGCCCGCGGTCATAGCTCTCGGGCTGGCCCGCCTCGATCTGATAATTCTCCCAGCGCTGCTCCAGGCCCCAGGCCAGGTTCAGCGGACCGCCCGCCAGGCCGGCCTCGAACTGCCGGCTGAAGTCGGCGCCCAGCACCAGCTGGTCATAGATCAGGCTGCCGGAATCGAAACTGGTCAGCGACGCCGCCCCATAGGTCGAGTTCAGCGAATCCTCGGTGCGGAAATCCAGGGCGTTGCGGCCATAGACCAGGCTGACGTCGGCGTCCCATCCGGCGATGACGCCGCGCAGGCCCCCGGCCAGGGAGGCGTCCTTCGAATTGACGGCGACCTTGGGCAGGAAGCCGTTCGGATAGAGGACCGCGACATTGTTGACGTTGTCGCGCAGGCGCGGGAAGGCGGCGCCGGAGCTGTCGCGGTCCTGATAGCCGGCCCAGCCATAGGCCTCCCAGCCGTTCCCCAGACCCTTGCCAGCGTTGGCGAAGACGGTCCACTGCTCGACGTCCGGATCGCCGAACCGGGCGGTCACGGCGCCGTTGGCGGCCGCGCGGGGATCATAGTCTGAACGGTTGGTCGACTCGCGGTTCAGATATTCCGCCGACAGGGTCAGGAAGCCGTCGTCGCCCAGGGCGAACCCCTGCCAGGCCGAGGCGGTGGTGGTGGCGCCGTCCTCCTCGTCGCGCTCGCCGCGCGCGGTCTTCACCTTGGTCAGGTACTGGCCGTAGGTGAGGCTGGCGCCGCCGCCGCTGGAGGCTTCCTTCAGCCGCAGGTTCACCACCCCGGCGATGGCGTCCGAGCCGTACTGGGCCGAGGCCCCGTCGCGCAGCACCTCGACCCGGTCCAGGGCCGCGGT
The DNA here is from genome assembly GCF_000698025.1 of Brevundimonas sp. EAKA. Classification (NCBI taxonomy): domain Bacteria; kingdom Pseudomonadati; phylum Pseudomonadota; class Alphaproteobacteria; order Caulobacterales; family Caulobacteraceae; genus Brevundimonas; species Brevundimonas sp. EAKA. The sequence continues at coordinate 11,266 of NZ_JMQR01000029.1, forward strand.
CGGAATGGCGTTCAGGTCCACGGCGGCCGAGCCCCGGCCGACGACGCCGTTGGTGTTGACCAGGGCCGAGGCGTGGCGGCGCGTGCCGTTGACCAGGACCAGGGTCTGGTCGGGCGACAGGCCGCGCAGGGTGGCCGGGCGGATCGAGTCGCTGCCGTCATTGGCCGAGGGGCGCGGGAAGGTCAGGGACGGCACCGACTGGGCCAGGGCCGTCGCGAACTCGGTCGTGCCCCGGTTCTGCAGGCTCTGGGCTGTGACCACGTCGACGGGCGCCAGGGTGTCGAGACGCGAGCGGTTGGGCACGCGGGTGCCGGTGACGACGATCTCGTCCACGGTCGCGGCCTCATCCGGGGCCTCTTGAGCGAAGGCGGGCGCGGCGCTCAGCAGGGCGACGGCGGAGACGGTGGCGAGAAGCGCCGGCGAGGCGGCTCGGAAGGCGGTGCGCATTTGAGAGATTTCCTGATGATTGTGTCTTGGCGCGCACGGGCGCGCGGAGCCGGCGTCTTCGACGTCCGGCCTAGGGGGTTGGATGTGACGGATCGGGCGGCTTCAGCCGCTACATCGTCCGCCGCGCCGATAAGGGCCGGCCTGTGTCAGGACTTTGGACATCGTCGTCTCCGACCGCGCGGTCAGGGGGAGCGCCTCGCGGTCATGGCCATATCAGGGCGAAGATGCGGCGGGTCAATGCGCGGAAGGGGCCATGTTTCCTGTGAGTAGAGCGCAGAAAATCTATAGACCGGATGACGAACGGTATAGGCCGGCGTCACCTCTCCGCGCGCGAAGGCGCGTGGGGAGGACAGGTCGCACTTGCGACCAGGCGGGGGCGACTCCGGCGGTGGGGATGACCTCAAGAGCGTCTGACACCGAGTCGCCCCCTCCTGGCGCTCGCTGACGCTCCCGCCTGTCCTCCCCGTCGGCCTTCGCCGACAGGGAGGTGAGCGAGCGCGCGACCCTATCGCGGACTCGACCTTCGATCAGCCGGCGTCAAACGGAAGTCGGTCGCTCCACAGGGGCTTGAGGGCAAGCGATCCCATTGATGAACACGCCGGCCAGATGAGCGATGCGCGCTTGCGGCGCGCTGTCTTGCTCGGTCGCGAGCGAGATCGCCGTCGCTATGCAGACCAGATCGTCAAAGCGGATGTCCGGTCGAATAGCGCCGACCGTCTGACCACGCGTCAGGAGCCGGGCGCCTTCTTCGCTTGTCGCGCGACATCCGGGCGTTCCGATCTGGAGCACGGTCCCAAGCGAAGCTGCGACCCCGCGATACATGTTCGTGTATCGAACAAGGTCTTGAAGATAGGTCCGCAGGGCGTCCAGCGGACCTATCTTCTCCCCTCGATTCCGCGTGGTCTCGGCAAAGGCCAGGAATCTGGCGCTGTAGGTCGCGGCCAATAGGTCTTCCCGGGTTGGAAAGCGGCGATAGAGGGTTCCGATTCCGACGCCCGCGCGCTTGGCGACGTCTTCCAACGAAACGCGGGCGCCGCGCTCCAGAAACACCGCCTCCGCAGCGGCGAGGATTTGATCCCTGTTTCGTCGGGCGTCGGCCCGCAAGGGGGCGTCTTCAGTCAAGTTCGGTTGCTCGCAATGCTTGTCAAATGGAGGATGTCTCCATATAGGAAATGGAGCAATCCTCCACTTACTGAAGGCGGTCGGAAACATGGCGAAGCGATTTGACGACAAGGTCGTGGTGATAACGGGCGGAACGGAGGGAATAGGCCTGACGACGGCCAAGGCTTTCGCCGCAGAAGGCGCCCACGTCTATATCACCGGTCGCCGGCGAGACCGGCTGGACGACGCGGTCGAGGAAATCGGCGACGGCGCCGTTGGGGTTCAGGGCGATGTCAGCAATCTCGCCGACCTTGATCGGCTGTACGCGCAGATAGGGGGCGATCACGGCCGCGTGGACGTCGTGTTCGCAAACGCCGGGGTGTCAGAATCCGCGCCCGTCGGCGGCATTGACGAGGATCATTTCGACCGCGTCTTCGGCATCAACGTCAAGGGTACGGTGTTCACCGTGCAAAAGGCTCTGCCCCTGATGTCCGCTGGCGGCGCCGTGGTGTTGGCGGGGTCCGGCGCCGGGAGCAAGGGCTTTGCCGATCTGTCCATATACAGCGCGACAAAAGCGGCGATCCGCTCTTTCGCCCGAACCTGGACGACCGATCTGAAAAGCCTTGGCGTTCGCGTGAATGTCGTTTCGCCCGGCATGGTCCTGACCCCTGCGATGCAGACCTACCTCCAGAACAACGAGGGCGCTGAACAGTGGATGCTGCAGACCATTCCGTTCGGCAGGCTCGCCCAGACCGAGGAAATCGCCAAGGCGGTGCTGTTCCTGGCCTCGGATGAAAGCAGCTTCGTCGGCGGCGAAGAGCTGTTGGTCGACGGAGGATTCGTGGCCGTCTGAAAACGTCCCGCGTCTGCCGGCGAAATTTTCGCCTCACAGTTCGGCGCCATGAATTCCAGAGGCTGCATTCGCCGGCAGGGACGGTCGGCGGACCATCCCCAGGGCCGTCCCCAGTTTCCTCAATCCAAACCACAAGATGTAGCGGGTAGGACAATTTGTGATCACCAAATAGGTGATTTCCGACTTGGCGCCGGGCACGCCGAGTCGCATGGTGAGCCCCTCTCCGGAATCGCTCTTTTCAGGTCCAGTTCGATGAACGCCACCCCCCCGATCATCCGCGCCGACCGCGCCGGTCTTCTGACCCCCTCCGCCGCCTACAAGCCGTTCCGCTATCCGTGGGCGTTCGACATGTGGAAGAAGCAGCAGCAGGTCCACTGGATGCCGGAAGAGGTGCCGCTGGGCGAAGACGTCAAGGACTGGGCATCGACCCTGAACGATAACGAACGCAACCTGCTGACCCAGATCTTCCGCTTCTTCACCCAGGCGGACATCGAGGTTCAGGACAACTACATGGAACGCTACGGCCGGGTGTTCAAACCGACCGAAGTGAAGATGATGCTGGCCGCCTTCGGCAATATGGAGACCATCCATATCGCGGCCTACGCCCTGCTGCTCGAGACCATCGGCATGCCCGAGAGCGAGTTCGGCGCCTTCATGGAATACGAGGCCATGCGGGACAAGCACGACTATATGGGCCAGTTCGGCGTGGATTCAGACGCCGACATCTGTCGGACCCTGGCCATGTTCGGCGGCTTCTCGGAAGGGGTTCAGCTGTTCGCCTCCTTCGCCATGCTGATGAACTTCCCGCGCCAGAACAAGATGAAGGGCATGGGCCAGATCGTCTCCTGGTCGGTGCGCGACGAGAGCCTGCACTGCGAGGGCATCATCAAGCTGTACCACGCCTTCAACAAGGAGACGGGGGCCGTCACCAAGGCCGTGGCCGACGACATCGTCGATTGCTGCAAGACCGTGGTGAACATGGAGGACAGGTTTATCGACCTGGCCTTCGAAATGGGCTCGGTCCAGGGCATGACGCCCGAGGACATCAAACAGTATATCCGCTTCATCGCCGACTGGCGCCTGCGCCAGTTGAAGCTGCCGGAAGTCTATGGGGTCAAGGAAAACCCGCTGCCCTGGCTGCAGTCCCTGCTGTCGGGCGTCGAACACGCCAACTTCTTCGAGGCGCGCGCCACCGAATATTCGAAGGCCGCGACGCAGGGCAATTGGCACGGTTCGGACGGCGTCTGGACCGAGTTCGACCGGATGATGGCCCGCCGCGACATGAGCCTGGTCGCGGGCTGAGCCCGGTTGGCTACGGCTGCGGCCTGACCCAGGCGGGTCGGGCCGTGCAGGCCTCGCGGAAGCCCGACTGGCACAGCCGCACCTGTTCGCGCCAGGCCGCATAGTCGCGGTCGTACTGGTCCTGGGCCGCCCGGGTCGCCTCGGCCGCGGCTCGCGCCTGTTCCTCGGCTTGACGCACCTCGATCTGATGACGGGCCACGGCGGCGTCATAGTCCAGCCGGGCGGCCTCGTCCGCCTTGTCGGCCAGGGCGTTCTGGGCGGCGATCTCGTCGTTCAGCGCTCGGGTGAGACGCAATTCTTCCTCGGTCTGTCTGGAATCCTCAGCCCGGTGGTAGGCTTCGCCCTTCGCCCGCAGCAGCGCCTCGTGCGCGGCGGGGTCCTGGGGGTCGGGCAGGGCGCGCTGATCGCGATAGGGGTCCGGCGCGCTATAGGGATCCGGGGCCGTCTGCGGCGCCGTCCGGGCCTGAGCCGCGCCGGTCAGGGCGATCGTCGCCAGCAGGGCGCCGAACAGGGACATTCGGATGGTCATGCAGCTATCCTTCGCTCAAGGCTCGTCGCCCGACCTTCGCCGTAACGGCGTCGATCCGCCATAACGCAGTCGTGACGAAAAGGTGGCGCGCGGCGCCGCTTCACGTCATGGTCGCGGTCGTTCCGATCGCCCAGCCCGACACCGAGCAGACCTCATGATCCTAAGCACCTCGTCCGGAGACTATCCGATCCCCGCCGACGTCGCGCGTCAACTGCCGAACGTACCCGCCCTGCCCGATCCGGCCGCGCCGAACGCGCGGCTGCAGATCGAGGATTTCCGCCACTGGCTGGACGCCTCGCCCGAGCACGCCATCGACTATGAGCGGCTGCGGCGCTGGCATCTGGTGCAGGATGAACTGGCGGCCCAGGCCAAGGCGGCGAACCGCGCCTTCATCGTCTCGGACGACGGTCTGGAATAGGCGCCGGATCTGAAGCTCTAGGCGGGCAGGCGCAGCTCGAACACCGCCCCGCTTCCCTCATTGGCGCCTTCGCCGGGGACCAGCCTCAGGTCGCCGCCGTGCAGGGCCGCCAGTTCGCGCGATATGGTCAGGCCCAGGCCCGATCCGTCCGAGCTCTTGGAGCTGACGAAGGGTTCGAACAGACGCTCGGCCAGACGCGGCGGAATGCCCGGCCCGTCATCGGCGATGCGGACCACGCAGACCCCGTCCTCGCCGAAGGCGCTGACGGTGACGGCCCCCCGGCCGCGCCGCTCCGGCGGACGTCCCCCGTCGGCCTCGATGGCCTGGCGGGCGTTGCGCATCAGATTGACCAGTATGCGATAGAGCTGGTCCGGGTCGGCCTCGACCGCGAACCGGGCGGGCAGTTGCTTGACCAGCCGCACGCCGTCCGGCTCCAGCCCCGCGTCCTCGGCCGCCACGGTCAGGGCCTTGGTCAGGACCACGCGGGTCTTCTGGGGCGCCGGCTCCTCGCTGCGGCCATACTCCAGCACATTGCGCGACAAACCGGCGGCGCGGCTCAGCGCCCGCTCCAGCCGGGGCAGGGCCTTGGCCACCTGGGGGTCGGCCGAGGTGGCCAGCCGCTCCGACGCCATCTGGGCCGAGGTCAGCATGTTGCGCAGGTCGTGGTTGATCTTGGCCACCGCCTCGCCCAGGGCGACCAGACGGGCGCGCGAGCGCAGGGACTGACGCACCTCCTCCTGCATCCGCGACAGTTCGCGCTCGACCCGGCCGATCTCGTCATGCCGGTCGGAGGGGGGCTCGGCCTCGCTCTCGGGATCGGCGGCGAACCGCTCCATCGACCGGGTGACGCGCCGCAGGGGGCGCAGCACCAGCAGGGCCAGGCCGCCATACAGCAGGGCGCCCGCCGTCACCGAGACCAGCAGCGACACCAGAAGACTGTTCAGCAGGAAGGATTTCAGTTCCAGCTTCAACGGCTGGGCCGGGGTGACGATCTCGATGAAGTCGCCCGAGCGATAGCGCGGCTTGGCCTGGACCCGCAGCGACCGGTCCGGATGGCCGAACAGGGTGCGCCAGGGGTCGGTCAGCCGCGCCCAGCTGTTCTGCTGGCGCAGGTCGATCAGTTCGGGGGCCCGCGGCAGATTGGGGGCCTGGAGCAGCAGCCGCCGCACCCCCTGTTCGGTCAGGGCCACGGCCTGGACGCCGCCGATCCGCATCAGCTCGGCCGCCGTGTCGTCCTCGACCGCGCTATAGGGCAGGGCCTCGACCCCGACCGAGGCCAGTTCGGCCGCCTGCAGCCGGTCACGCAGCCAGCGCTCGTGGAAGGCGGCCAGGTTGGGCCCCATGATCAGGGCCTCGACCGCCAGGGTGAAGGCCACGGTCAGCAGCAGCAGCCGCGCCGACAGGCCGTCCGGCGCGCGGGGCCGCAAGCGCTCGCGCCAGGTCTCCACCGCCTCGGGCGACAGTTTCAGCACCGTCGCCGCCTTGTCGAACAGGGGGCTCATGTCGGGGCGGTCTCCGCACGTCGGGCGCGGACCATCTGGATCAGTTTGATGCCGATGGGCAACAGCAGGGACAGGAAGGCCACCCCCATCAGCGGCCAGAAGAACTGGTGAAGCAGCATCGGCAGATCCGGGCGCACCCCGGCCCGCAGCAGGCCGCCCAGTTGCGATCCGATCCAGGTGTAGATGAAGGTCGACGGCAGCAGGCCGATGAAGGTGGCGATCACATAGGGCCGCAGCGGCACCGCCATCATGCCCGCCGTGGCGTTGACCAGGACGAAGGGCACGCTGGGGATCACGCGCAGGGTGAACAGGGTGGTGAAGGCGTTGCGGTCGATCCCCTTGGCCACCCGATCCATGAAGCCGGCGTCGGCCTCGAACTTGGCGCGCAGCCAGGTGCCGATCGAGGTGCGATAGACGGAATAGATGACGACCGAGCCTATGGTGGCCCCGCTGGCCTGGGCCAGGGCGCCCACATAGGGGCCGAACATCATCCCGCCCAGCAGGGTCAGGAAGACCGGGCCGGGAATGGTCGAGGCGGTGGCCACGGCGTAGACGGCGACGAAGGCGGCCAGGGCGATCCACCAATGGGCCTGGGCATAGGCCCGAAGGTTCAGCCCGTGCTCGCGGATCAGATCCATCGACAGATAGCGGTTCCAGCCCAGGGCGAAGAAAACGACCACCAGGCCGGCGATGACCGCCAGCGGCGCCAACCGCAGGGCCCAGTCCTTCGCCGTTCGTTTCGCCATACGCTCGTCATTCCCGAATTGCCGACCGAGCGTTGACTCGCGCGGTCATGCGACTTATACGCCCGCCCTTCCTGCGACGGACGCCTCTTGCCCCGTCGCCCAACCTTTTAACGTCAGGAGCCGACCGTGAAGCGGACCTATCAGCCGTCGCGACTCGTGCGCAAGCGCCGTCACGGCTTCCGCAGCCGGATGGCCACCAAGAACGGCCAGAAGATTGTTGCGCGCCGTCGCGCCAAGGGCCGCAAGCGCCTGACGGCGTAAGCGGCTCTCGCGTCCGGAGCCAAGGACGCATGAGCGACCCTTTACAGATCAAACGTCTGTTGCGGCGGCCCCAGTTCCTGGCGGCCGCCAAAGGCGTTTCCGAGGCGCGCGGCGGCGTGGTGATCCAGAGGCTGGAACGCGGCGACGGATCGCCGCATATCGGCGTGGGGTTCACCGCCACCCGCAAGATCGGCGGCGCCGTGGTGCGCAACCGCGCCAAACGCCGTCTGCGCGAGGCGGCGCGGGCCATGTTGCCCGTTCATGGCCTGCCCGGGAGCGACTATGTCTTCATCGCCCGCATGGGCACGACCGAGCGCGCGTGGGACCGTCTGCTTGACGACGTGAAATCGACGCTTACAAGGCTGGCGACACCGAAGGCTGATCGGCCTTCGCCCGCCCGCGCCCCCTCCGGCCAGGACCGCCCGAATCCATGACAAACGAGAACTCGCGCAACACGATCATCTTCATCGTGTGCTCGGCCCTGATCCTGGGGGTCTACTGGTTCGCCGTGCTGCGGCCGCAGGCCGAGCGCCGCGCCGTCCAGCAGCAAGCCCAGGCTGAACAGTCCCAGACGGCCGAGAACGCCGCCCGCACGGCGCTGAGCCCGCAGGGGCCGACCTTCGTGACCGACCGCAGCCAGGCGCTGAGCACGGCCGCGCGCGTGCCGATCCAGTCCGGCACCCTGAAGGGCTCGCTGTCCTTGCAGGGCGGCCGCATCGACGACCTGTTCCTGACCGACTACAAGGAGACGCAGGACAAGCCCGAGCCGGTCGAACTGTTCCGCCCGCAGGGCATGCAGAACGCCTATTTCGCCCAGTTCGGCTGGACCGGCCCCAATGTGGTCGGCGGGGTTCCCGGACCCAACACCGTCTGGCGCCTGACCGCCGGTTCGACCCTGACCCCGACGACGCCCGTCACCCTGACCTGGGACAACGGCCAGGGCCTGCGCTTCACCCGCCTGGTGTCGGTCGACGACCGCTATGTCTTCTCGATCCTGGACACGGTCCAGAACCTGGGAACCCAGTCCATCACCATCGCCCCCTACGGCAGCGTCCAGCGTCAGGGCGTGCCGCCGCTGGCCGGTTCGTCCCATATCGTCCACGAGGGCGCCATCGGCACCTTCGGCAAGCCGGGCGACTATCGGACCGAGCAGAAGAAGTACAAGGACTGGCTGAAGGAGCCCCGCATCGAGAACGCCTCGACCGGCGGCTGGCTGGGCATCACCGACAAATACTGGCTGGCGGCCCTGCTGCCCCAGCAGAACGAGGCGGTCGAGACCGAATTCCGCGTCCGCGACGTCAACGGCGGCCAGCAGCTGGAAGCCAATATCCTGGGCGCGGCCCGCACCATCCAGCCCGGCGGAACCGCGACCGAGACCCAGCGCCTGTTCGCCGGCGTCAAGCGGGCCGAGGTGCTGAAGACCTATGAAGAGACCCTGCACCTGCCGCGTTTCGTCTATGCGATCGACTGGGGCATGTTCTGGTTCCTGACGCGCCCGATCTTCTGGATCCTGGAGAACGTCTATGGCCTGGTCGGCAGCTTCGGCGTCGCCATCCTGGCCCTGACCGTCATCGTCAAGCTGGTGATGTTCCCGCTGGCCAACAACGCCTACGCCAGCATGTCCAAGATGCGGAACCTCCAGCCCAAGATGGAGGAGATCAAGAAGAAGTTCAAAGACGACCCGCAGAAGCAGCAGCAGGAGACGATGGCCCTGTACCAGAAGGAGAAGATCAATCCGGTCGCCGGCTGTCTTCCCCTCGTGCTGCAGATCCCGGTCTTCTACGCCCTGTACAAGGTGCTGACCGTCACCATCGAAATGCGTCACCAGCCCTTCCTGGGCTTCATCCACGACCTGTCGGCGCGTGACCCCTCGGTGGTGTGGAACCTGTTCGGTCTGATCCCCTGGAATCCGGCGACCCTGCCCCTGCTGGGCGGGCTGCTGGTCGGGCCGCTGGGCATCGGTCTTCTGGCGGTGGCCTATGGCCTGACCATGTGGCTGCAGACGGCGATGAACCCGCCGGCGGCCGATCCGGTCCAGCGCCAGATCTTCCAGTTCATGCCGCTGGTCTTCACCTTCATCATGGCGCCCTTCGCGGCGGGCCTGCTGGTCTACTGGGCCTGGTCGAACATCCTGACCATCCTGCAGCAGTATTACATCATGCACCGCTACAAGGCCGAGAACCCGATCGACGACTTCATCGCGCGCATCCGGAAGACGAAGGCCGCGTGATCGACGAAACCGAGTTCACCCCCGAAGAGATCGAGGCCGCGCGGATCCTGTTCGCGCGGCCGGCGACCTTCATCATGGGCGCCGCCAAGATCGAGCAACTGCCCGATCCCGACCTGCCCGAGATCGCCTTCGCCGGCCGCTCGAACGTCGGCAAGTCCAGCCTGATCAACGGCCTGGTCGGCATGCACAAGCTGGCCCGCGCCTCGAACGAGCCGGGGCGGACGCGCGAGGTCAATTTCTTCGACCTGGACGGCCGGATGCGTCTGGTCGACCTGCCCGGCTACGGCTGGGCCAAGGCTTCCAAGACGACGGTGCGCAAGTTCCAGGACCTGGGTCGCGACTATCTGCGCGGGCGGGTGACGCTGAAGCGGGTCTATCTGCTGATCGACAGCCGCCACGGCCTGAAGAGCGTGGACAAGGAGGCGCTGGACGCCCTAGACCTCGCCGCCGTCAGCTATCAGATCGTCCTGACCAAGGCCGACAAGCTGAAGAAGGGCGAAGGCGAGGCCGTTCAGGAAGCGACGCTGAAGGCCATCTCCAAACGCCCCGCCGCCTTCCCGGTCGTGGCCCTGACCTCGTCGGAAAAGGGCCTGGGCCTGCCCGAACTGCGCGCCGAGATCATGCGCACCACCGGCGCGACGATCGACTGACGCCGGTCGTCATCCTCCGGCGGCAATCCACCGGGATCGGCAAGGCCAGGCGGTGAAAAGTCCGGCGTCGGCGCCTGCGTCGAGGGCTGCGCAAGACCCCAAGCGGATATTCATGTCGGCGATCGCAAGCCTCGCCCCTGGCGCGACGCCAGGGGCGAGGCCGGGGCCTGCCTCACTGTGAAATCAGATGCGCGTCCCGAAGAAGCTCGCCGACCTCGGTGGCGTCGATCCTCTTCAGCAGAAAATCGCGGATGAACGCCGGTCCGGGAATATCGAGGGCCTTGCCGTCACGAACGTGCCCGACGGCGGCCAGCAGCTTGCGCACGTCATAGGTCGAGTTGAAGACCTCGGGAACGCCGCGCTCCACATTCAGCAGCGTATAGACAGCCTCCATCGGCGTGCGCACCGAATATTCGGTGGTGAAGATGCAGTCGCGCTCGGCCGACTCGGCGAACTGTCCGATGAAGGCGAAATTGACCGCGCCCTGGGGCACGACGTCCGGACGATCCCCCGCCTGCCGCGGCATGAAGAAGGCCGTGATGTAGGGCATCATCACCGGCACGGCCCTGGCGCCTGTCGCGGCCAGGTCGGCGATGTCCTCGACCGGCACGCCGAGGTGATAGAGCAATTCCTGGGTGATTTCCTCGCCCGTGCAGTCCTGCATCGGCTTCTTGACGAAATCCCCGGGGGTGTCGACGAACAGCGAATAGACCCAGATGACCACCTGGTCTTTCGGCTGTTGCTTGAAGTGCGGGTGGCGGCTGACGGTCCAGCTCATCAACCAGCTGGAATCCTTGACGGTGACGATGCCGCCGGTGACGACCGTGCCGCTGAATGGGTCGCGTTTGGCGATCTTCTGGATGTAGGCGGGGATGCGGGGGTCCAGCGTCGTGATCGTCGCCGATTCCCACTTGGTCTGGGCGATATGGGCGCCGAAGACGTCCGGGCGACCGAAGGCGGGGTCCTTGGCGGCGATATTGCGCCAGAGATCCCAGGCCGGAGCGGGACCCTCGTTCAGCCGGGCGGGCGTGTGATGGTCGCCATTATCGGAGTTCTCGGTCAGGGAGCCGATGGTCATGAAGACCAGATCGTCGGGGCCAAGATCCACGCCGCCGACCGCGCCGTCCTGCAGCCAGTGGATGCGGGTGGCCTGTTTACGCCCGGGCGTGATGTCGAAGTCGACGTCGGTGACCTCCACGCCGTATCGGAACGTGACGCCGTGATCCGTCAGCCACTTGTAAAGCGGCTCCACCAGCGATTCATACTGATTGTGGCGGGTGAACTTCAGGGCGCTGAAATCGGCCAGGCCGCCGATGTGGTGGATGAAGCGGTGGACATAGAGCTTCATCTCCAGCGCCGAGTGCCATTCCTCGAAGGCGAACATCGTGCGCCAGTAGAGCCAGAAATTGCTCTTCAGGAAGTCCTCGCCCATCACCTCGTTGATGCGCCGGTTCTCCATCTCCTCGCGGGTCGCCAGGAAGAGGGTGATGAGGTCCTTCTGCGCCCTGTCGTTCAGGGTGAGGAGAGCGACATCCTCAATGGGCCGGCCCTGGTTCTGGGTCGCGCGCTGCAGGGAGAAGTTCGGGTCGTCCTTGTCCAGCCAGTAGAATTCATCGAGCACGCTGGCCCCCTCGACCTCAAGCGAGGGGATCGAGCGATAGAGGTCCCAGAGGCACTCGAAGTGTTCTTCCATCTCGCGACCGCCGCGGATCACGAAACCCTTCTCCGGATCCTTGATCCCGTCCAGCGCGCCACCCGGCAGCGCCAGTCGTTCAAGGATGGTGATCCTGTCGCCGGACATGTGCCCGTCGCGGATCAGGAAGGCCGCGCCGGCCAGACTGGCCAGGCCCGAGCCGACGAAGAACGCCGTCTTGTTCTCTATGCCTTCGGGCTTGCGAGGCCTGGCGAAGGCTTCGTAATTTCCGCTGCTGTAGTACATGGCGACGTCCTTTCCGGTGGTCTCAGTGCGCTAGAACGGCGCGTCTATGTCGACGACGTCGATAAGCTTGTGGTTGACGAATTCCTTGATGCCCAAGCCGATGAGTTCGCGCCCATAGCCGGAGCGCCGCACGCCCCCGAACGGCAGGTCGGCCTTGACCATGGTTGGATGGTTGACGAACACCATGCCCGTGGAAATCTTCCGGGCGACCTCGGCGCCATGGGCGGGATCGCTGGTAAAGACCGAGCCGCCGAGCCCGAACGGGGAGTCGTTGGCGATGCGTATGGCGTCGGCTTCGTCCTTGGCTCGAAACAGCATTGAGACCGGCCCGAAAAACTCCCAGTGCCGCGCCGGGTTGTCGTCACCGACTTCGGTCAGAATGGTCGGCTGCACGAAGGCGCCCCGGTCAGGCGCGGCTGGTCCAACGGCTTCCGCCTTGGCGCCCAGCTTGACCGCTTCGGCGATCTTCTCCTTCACCTCATTGGCGGCGCCCTGAGAGGACAGCGGCGCGAGGGTGGTCTGGGGGTCGAAGGGATCTCCTGCGACCAAGGCCGCCACGCCCTGGCGGTAAAGGTCGAGAAACGCGTCATAGATCTCATCGACGATGATCATCCGTTTGGACGACACGCAGACCTGTCCGCCGTTCCAGTGGCGTCCAAACACCGCCCAGTCGACGGTCTTCTGAAGATCGGCGTCGGCCAGAACGACAAAGGCGTCCGCGCCCCCCAGCTCCAGGGTCGACTTCTTCAAGGCCTTGCCGGCCTGGGCCGCGACGACCGATCCGGCGGCTTCCGAACCGGTCAGGGCCACGCCCTGAACGCGAGGATCATTGAGGATGAACTCGATCTGCGAGCGCGTGGCGAACAGGTTCTTGAAAGCGCCCTCGGGGAGACCGGCCGCCTTCATCAGCGTCTCGAAAGCCTCGGCGCTTTGGGGGACGTTGGAGGCATGCTTGAGCAGCATGGTGTTCCCGGCCGACAGTTGCGGCGCGATGATCCGGGCGATCTGATAGTAGGGGAAGTTCCAGGGTTCGATGCACAGCAGCACGCCGAGCGGTTCGTGCGTCACCCGCGCCTCGCCCTCGGCCGGATGGGCGACGGGCAGGATTTCGTCGGCCAGCAGCTTTTCGGCGTTGGCGGCGTAGTAGTCGAAAATCTGCGCCGAAAGCTCGACCTCGGCCTTCGCCTCGGACAGCAGCTTGCCCATCTCGGTGGTCAGGATCGCGGCGAAGGCGTCGACGTCCTGTCGCAGGAGGCTGGCGGCGTTCCGCATCACTCTGGCGCGCTCGGTGAAAGCCGTTTCGCGCCAAGCCAGGAACGCGGCATGCGCGTGCTCAATGGCTTGAGACACCTCCGCGTCCGTCGCGTCGGGGAAGGTCTTGAGCACTTCGCCCGTAAATGGATTTGTCGTTTGATAGGCCACGATCGGTTCTCTTCTCAATGCGATGCAAATGTGTCGGAGGGACCGTCAGCCGCCGAGAGGGAGATCGCCGACCTGCGCCGGTCCGGCGGGGGGCGTCATCCCAGCCCAGCCTTGGCCGTTCCGGGTCTCGCTCAGGATCGATATCTTGATGGCCATAACGGAAGCCCGCCTTGCGCGATGTCGTCGCCGACCCCGTCGCTGTGGGCGCTTGCCGTACGAGCGGCCTTGACACAGATCAGTTCGCAGCGACTTTCCGCAGCGCATTTCGAATGCCGCCGGGGGACATGGGCGAAGGCTCAGCCCGTCGGCTTCCGCCTTCTGGTTTCAGGCGCGACTGGTTCGCTCACGCGCGCCGCTGGGCCCCGGCCTGCGCCCCGAAGACGCGGCTTGCCGGAGGATCACGAAAGAAAGGCCCGGAGATCGCTCTCCGGGCCTCAATCGTTCAGCCTGTCGCCCGCCCTACTGGGCGGCCGGCGCCGCCGAGCGGACTTCGACGGGCAGGCCAAGCGCGTCGAGCTGCGGCTTGACCACCGAGGCGTCCCCGACGACCACCCAGACGAAGCGCGACGGGTCGAGAGCGGCCTTGGCCGCGGCGTCCATCTGAGCCGCCGTCAGGGCGTTGGTGCGGGCGGCGACGGTTTCCGGATAGTCGTCCGGACGACCCAGCAGGTCATTGGTCCGCATGGCGCCCAGGACGGCGGCCGAGGTCTCGTAGCTGCCGGCCAGGCGGCGGGTGTTGCCGTTGACGGTGCGTTCCAGCTCAGTGGGGGTCACGCCCTTGCCGCCCTTAAGGAAGTCGTTGAACTGAAGGTTCAGGGCTTCGATGGCGGGGCCGGTCTGGTCGGCCTGGACCGGGGCGGTGACCAGATAGGGGACGCGTCCGGCGAAGCCGGCGACCGAGGCGTTGACCCCATAGGACCAGCCCTTGGTCTCGCGCAGGTCGGAGTTGATGCGCGACAGGAAGTCGTTGCCCAGCACATTGTTCGCGGCGTTGAACACCAGCAGGTCGTCGGTGCCCTGCGCCGCCAGAACCTCGCCGCCCATGATGTAGGACTGGGGCGACTGCGGGCGGTCGATCAGAACGATCCTGGACGTGGTGGCGGGGATCGAGCCGGAGAAGTCCTTCACGCCCTTGGCGACGGCCGGGGCGGTCCAGCGGCCGAACTCGGCCTCCAGAACCGGGGTGATCTCCGACAGGGGCTTGTCCGAGACCACGAAGATCTTGGCGTTGTCGGGCCGGATCCATTCGGCGTAGTCGGCGCGGATGTCGGCTTCGGTGATCGACTTGACGCTGGCTTCATCGCCATTGCCGCTGAAGGGGCGACCATAGGGGCTGGACGCGCCGTAGATCAGTTCCGGCAGGGCGCGGCTGGCCAGGGCGGCCGGCTGGGTCCGTTCGGCGGCGATGCGCGACAGGCGGGTGGCGCGCAGACGCTCCAGCTCGGACGCGGCGAAGGCCGGGTTCTTGACCACATCGGCCAGCAGGGCCACCGACGGCTGCAGGTTCGGCGTCACGGCCGAGAGCTGGACCACCGAACGGTCCATCGAGGCGCCGGTCGAGATGGTGGCGCCCAGGGTTTCCTGGGCCTCGGCCAGCTGGGTCGCATTCAGGGTGCGAGTGCCCTCGTCCATCAGGTCCAGCATCAGGCTTTGCAGACCCAGTTTCGACGCGTCGTCGGCGGCCAGGCCGGCGTTGAAGTCGATGGCGATCTTGGTCGCCGGCACCGCGTCGCGCTGGGCGTAGACCACCTCGACGCCGTTCGACAGGCGGGTGCGCTGGACCGCCGGGAAGTCGACGTTGGCGACGGCGGCGATCTCGGGCTTGGGCATGCGGGCCACGCGCTCGATCGGCGGGGCGGGGGTGTGGTTGGCCCCCGACGGCGCCTCGGCCGCCTCCTGATAGGCTTCGCGCTCGCCCGGCAGGGTCGTCAGCGTATAGGCCGGACGGGTCAGCCATTTCTGCATCGCCGCCTGGACCTGGGCCGGGGTCACCGCCGCATAGGCCTGGAGCTCCTTCTTGTAGTGTTCCGGATCGCCGGCGTAGAGTTGGCCTTCGGCCAGGGCCACGGCCTTGCCGCCGAAGCCGCCGACCTGCTCCAGCCCCTGGACGGTGCGCGAGACATACTGGGTCTTGACCCGTTCCACTTCGGCCGCGGTCGGGCCGTCGGCGATCAGGCCGTTCAGGATCTCACGGGCGCGGGCCTCGACGGCGGCGGGATCCTGGCCCGGTTTCACATCGAGGGTGATGTCGAACATGCCGACGCGGTGGAAGGCGCCGTTCGAGGCGCTGACCGAGACGGCGCTCTGCTCGCCACGCACCAGTTCGTTGTCCAGGCGCGAGCTGGCCAGGCCGCCCAGCACCGAGGCGCCGACGCTGAGGGGCACGGCGTCCGCATCCAGCATGCCGGGCACGGCCCAGCTGATCTGGATCCGGGCGTTGGAGACGCGGTCCTGGGTGGTCTCGGCGATCGGCGCGGCCAGGGTCGGGACGGAGGCCTGGGCCGGGGTGTTGACCGGACCGCGCGGGATGGGGCCGAAATATTTCTCGGTCAGTTCACGCGCCTTCGCGGGCGTGATGTCGCCGGCCAGGACCAGGACGGAGTTGTTGGGACCATAGTTGGAGCGGAACCAGTCGCGCACCGTCTCCATCGACGCCGCGTCCAGGTCGGCCATCGAACCGATGGTCGAGTGGCGATAGGGGTGGCCTTCCGGGAACAGGGCCTCCAGCTGCTTGTACTCGTTCAGGCCGTAGGGCTGGTTGTCGCCCTGGCGCTTCTCGTTCTGAACGACGCCGCGCTGCAGATCGAGCGTCTCCTGGGTGATGGCGCCCAGCATATAGCCCATGCGGTCGCTTTCCATGAACAGGGCCTGTTCCAGCGCCGGGGTCGGAACGGTCTCGAAATAGTTGGTGCGGTCGAACCAGGTGGTCCCGTTCATGTCCGTCGCGCCCATGTTGCGCATCGGGGTGAAATAGCTGCCCGGCGCATTCTCGGAGCCGCCGAACATCAGGTGTTCGAACAGGTGGGCGAAGCCGGTCTTGCCGGCCGGTTCGTCCTTGGAGCCGACATTGTACCAGACGGACACGGCCACGACCGGGGCCTTGTGATCCTCGTGGACCAGGACGGTCAGGCCGTTGTCGAGGGTGAATTTGGTGTAGGGAATATCGACTTCGGCGACCAGTTCGGACACCGCGCGGCCTGGAAGGCGGGGGCGGAGGCCTGAGAGGGAGTCTGGGCGGGCGCGACGGAGGCCCAGACCGGGTTGGAGACCGCCAGCAGGGCGGCCGCGGCGACAAGAGAACCGGCACGACGCATGGGATGACATCCTTGATTGCAGCTGGATCGGACCATAACGACGGTCGATCTGCTGGCAACGCGACCCCTTGAACATGAACAAAGCTTCATGTTCGCCCGCCTCAGCCCCGGAAAAGGTTGCATCCCCGGACCCCCGGTCTTATGCGCGCCTCAACTCCCCGATCCCTGCTGCCGAGTTTATCGAAAGAGCCGCCATGTCCGCCCCCGCCGACAAGCCCGTGAAGAAAGTCGTCCTCGCCTATTCGGGCGGGCTGGACACCTCGATCATCCTGAAATGGCTCCAGACCGAATATAACGCCGAGGTCGTGACCTTCACCGCCGACCTGGGCCAGGGCGAGGAGCTGGGCCCGGCGCGCGAGAAGGCGCTGAAGCTGGGCATCAAGCCCGAGAACATCTTCATCGACGACCTGCGCGAAGAGTTCGTGCGCGACTTCGTCTTCCCGATGTTCCGCGCCAACGCCCAATATGAAGGCGACTATCTGCTGGGCACCTCCATCGCCCGCCCGCTGATCTCCAAGCGCCAGATCGAGATCGCCCGCCAGGTCGGCGCCGACGCCGTCTGTCACGGCGCGACCGGCAAGGGCAACGACCAGGTCCGGTTCGAGCTGGGCTACTACGCCCTGGAACCGGACATCCGCGTCATCGCCCCCTGGCGCGAGTGGGAGTTCCGCAGCCGCGAGGCCCTGCTGGACTTCGCCGAGAAGAACCAGATCCCGATCGCCAAGGATAAGCGCGGCGAAGCGCCCTTCTCGGTCGACGCCAACCTTCTGCACTCGTCCTCCGAGGGCAAGGTGCTGGAAGACCCGGCGGTCGAGGCCCCCGAGTTCGTCCACCAGCGCACCATCTCGCCCGAGGACGCGCCGGACGTGGCGACCGTCATCGAGATCGGTTTCGAGAAGGGCGACGCCGTCTCGATCAACGGCGAGGCCATGAGCCCGGCCACGATCCTGACCGCCCTGAACCAGTACGGCCACGACAACGGCATCGGCCGTCTGGACCTGGTCGAGAACCGTTTCGTCGGCATGAAGTCGCGCGGCGTCTATGAGACCCCCGGCGGGACCATCCTGATCGCGGCCCACCGCGGCATCGAAAGCATCACCCTGGACGGCGGCTCCATGCACCTGAAGGACCAGCTGATGCCGAAATACGCCGAGCTGATCTACAACGGCTTCTGGTTCTCGCCCGAGCGCGAGATGCTGCAGGCCGCCATCGACAAGAGCCAGGAGAAAGTCTCGGGCACGGTCAAGGTCAAGCTGTACAAGGGCAATGTCTCGGTCATCGGCCGCGAGAGCCCCTACAGCCTGTATGATCAGGACCTCGTCACCTTCGAGGAAGGCGTCCAGGCCTATGACCACAAGGACGCGGCCGGCTTCATCAAGCTGAATGCGCTCCGCCTGCGCGTCCTGGCCAAGCGTGACGCCCGCAAGGCCTAGCGCCAGACCGCCCGAGGCAAGCCGATGACCGTCAAGGACCGTCTCAGGATCCACGAGACCCGGCTTCTCTCGGACAACTGGTATGTGCTGAAGACGACCCGGTTCGACTGGAAACGGCGCGACGGACGCTGGCAGACCCAGGAGCGGGAACACTACGACCGGGGCAATGGGGCGGTGCTGCTGCCCTATAATCCGGCGGCGCGCACCGTGCTGCTGGTGCGGCAGTTCCGGTTGCCGGCCTATCTGAACGGCTATGACGACCTGCTGATCGAGGCGGCGGCCGGCCTGCTGGACGACGCCGAGCCCGAGGTGCGGATCCGCGCCGAGGTCGAGGAAGAGCTGGGCTATCGGCTCGGCGCGGTGCGCAAGGTGTTCGAGGCCTTCATGAGCCCCGGCTCCGTCACCGAAATCCTGCACTTCTTCGTCGCCGAGTACGATCCGTCGATGAAGATCGGCGACGGCGGCGGCCATCCGGACGAGGGCGAGGACATCGAGGTGCTGGAGCCAACGCTGGACGAGGCCCTGGCCATGATCGCCGACGGCCGCATCCGCGACGCCAAGACCATCATGCTGTTGCAGCATCTGGCTTTGACGCTTCCGAAGTAGGCACCCGGTTTCGGCCTAGTCGGCGATCTCCGACCGGGCGATTCTGAGGATCGCCCGGCTGCGGTCGTCCGTGACCCAGATCGATCCGTCGGCGGCGACCGCCAGAACCACGGGCGAGCCGCGCGGCTGGCGACCCGCGACCGCGTCCCAACCCGGCGTCAGCACCTTGCCGCGCACGCTGGGCGCGCCGGCCGGATAGGGCAGGGCGCCGCGCGGGTAGATGGCGTAGCGTCCGCCGATGTCGGTCAGGGGACGGCCTTGCGCGTCGGTCTCCGCCGCCACGATCCGTCCAGCGGCGCGACGATAGCCGTGCCAGCTCATCAACAGCCGGCCGCGCAGTTCGGGAAACATCGCCCCTTCGTAATAGATCAGGTCCAGCGGCGCGGCGTGCGGCGGCAAGAGGGCGACCGGCCGGTCGCGCCGGTCGCAGCGGGCCTGGGCCGCGCTCCAGCCCGGCAGGGGCGTCGTCAGATCCACGCAATAGGGCCAGCCGTAATGGCCGCCCTGACGCAGGACGTTGATCTCGTCATAGGGATGGTCGGGCGTGGTCAGGTCGACGGAGTTCTCGCCCTGAAGGATCGTCCCTGACCGATGCCGCACCAGGGCGATGGAGTTGCGCAGGCCCGAGGCGAAGACGGTGCTGTCCTGCGCCCACCGTCCGTCGCCCAGATAGGCGTGGCGCCGCACCTGGGCCGTTTCGGCGCTGTCGGCGCATCCGCCTGAGCCATTGGCGCGCGCCCGCCCCCGCGCGTCCAGGCAACGGTCGCTGGGCGCTCCCACATTGACCAGCAGAGCGCCGTCGCCGTCGAAGACGAAGCTGGACAGGGGGTGGCGATTGTCGTGCAGCCGGTTGTCCGGCAGGTCGCCGATCACGGTCCGCACCGTCGCCGCCGGATCGGCCGCCTCGGGGTCCAGGGTCAGGATGCGGTTCATCTCGGACACATAGATCCGTCCGTCCGGGCCCCGCGCCACCGTGTGCGGCATGGACAGCC
>NZ_JMQR01000030.1:0-30471 GCF_000698025.1 Brevundimonas sp. EAKA
GGGGCAGGCTGGGGCGGGCGCTCCAGGCCTCGGGCCGTTCGATCCAGCCCTTGGCCGTCTTCAGTCGGTCGGGCAGCATCGACTGGGCCAGCAGATTGGAGCCGATCCCCACCAGTTCGTCGGTCCAGCTGGCGATCTGGCGGTTGTGAAGCCGGCCGGGCGGGGCGACGCTGACGATCCGCTTGTCCGGATAGGCCTCGCGCACGAACCGCACGGTGGCCGCATGGTCCCCGTCGGTGGTCAGCAGATAGACGCTGTCGACCCGGTTCGCCGCCACATCGTCCGCCACCGCCAGGGCCAGGTTGACGTCGCTCTGTTTCTCCGTCGCTGAACTCCAGCCGTGGCCACAGGCGCGGCAATGTTCGCCGTGGACGACGAAATGGCCCATCAGACAACGCACGCGCCGGGCTCTCAGCGCCGTCTCATAGCGGAACTGCGCCTCCATCCGCGCCCGGGCCTGGGGCTTGTGCGCGCTGACCCAGACGACGCCGGTCAGCCGCTCCATCGGATCGATCAGCCCCCGCCCCAGGGCCCGCAGATCCAGCCACAACCATTCTCGCCGCTTCTGGTCCAGCAGGGCGTGAAACAGGTTATAGCCGTCGACATAGAGGACGGCGCGGCGTTTCAGGAACGGCGGCGTGAAATCGCCGGGACCGAAGCCGCGAATGGCCCCATCGGCCATGCGAATGCGCCCGTGATGCTGACCGTAGGGTTTCCCCATCCGTCGTCCGCCCCCTGTCCCCCGTAAAGGTTAATCAGAGGAGCGCAGCGGAGTCCGCGTCTTTCAGGTCACAGAACGGCGGTCACATCCGTTCGGGCGTCTCGATCCCCAACAGGGTCAGCGCCGTCTCGAGCTGACGCAGGGCCGCAGCTGACAGGGCCAGGCGCGAGGCCCGCGTCGCCTCGTCCGGCGCGACCAGCACCGGGCAGGCGGCGTAGAATTTCGAGAAGGACTGGGCCACCCGATAGGCGTGTTCGGCCACCAGATGCGGCATCCGCTTGTCATAGGCGTCCGAGACGGCGGTCGAGAAGGCGTCCAGCGTCAGGGCCAGATCGCGTTCCGCCTGTTCGGCGATGACGATGGCGCCGGGCGTCGCGCCCTGTTCGGCGGCCTTCCTCAGCAGGGATTTGATCCGCACCGACTGGTACAGCAAATACGGGCCGGTCTTGCCCTCGAAGCTCATGAACCGGTCCAGGTCGAAGACGTAGCTGGTGGTGCGGGCGTTCGAAAGATCGGCGAACTTCAGGGCGGCGATGGCCACCTTGTGCGCGATGGCTTCGAATTCTTCCGGCGAAAGGTCGTCGCCCAGCTTGGCTTCCTTCAGCCGCTCGCGCGCCTTGTCCGTCGCCTGATCGATCAGGTCGCGCAGCTTCAACACCCCGCCGGCCCGGGTCTTGAACGGCTTGCCGTCCTGGCCGTTCATGGTGCCGAAGCCCAGATGCTCCAGCGCCCCTTCGGCGGCGTATCCGGCCAGATAGGCGGCGCGGAACACCTGTTCGAAATGCTCGGCCTGGCGTTCGTCGACCACATACAGGGCCAGGTCCGGCGCCAGGGCCTTCTTGCGGTCCAGGATCGTGGCCAGGTCGGTCGTGCCGTACATGGCCGAGCCCTCCGAGCTGATCACCAGCAGGGGCGGGGGCGAGGGGGCCTCGATCACCGAACCGTCGGCCAGCTTCTTCTTGCGGGTCTCACCCGGCTTGGCGACATGCACCACCTGGGCGCCGTCGTCCTCGACCAGCAGACCAGTCGCCTTCAGATGCGCCAGCATTTCCGGCATCTGCGGATCGGCGTCGCTCTCGCCGTTCCACAGGTCGAAATCGACCGACAGGTCGCCGTATTCGCGCTTCAGCGCCTCGCGGCTGACCGCCACGAAATGCCGCCACAGCGCGCGATAGCCGGGACGTCCGTTCTGCAGCTCCGCCGTCGCCTTGCGCGCGCGGTCGCGGAAGGTCGGGTCTTCCTTGGCCTTGCCGGCCGCCAGCGGATACAGCCGGTCCAGATCGGCCAGAGTCACGGGGCTGTCGGCCGGGAAGGGGCCGTCGCCCTCGACCAGGAAGCCTTCCGCCAGGCCTTCATCGCCACAGGCGACGATCAGCAGCCCCATCTGGAAGCCCCAGTCGCCGAAATGGGCGTCGCCGGTGACGTGGTCGCCTCTGAACCGGAACAACCGCTTCAGGCTCTCGCCGATGATGGCGCTGCGCAGATGGCCGACGTGCATCGGCTTGGCCACGTTTGGACCGCCGTAGTCGATGACCACCTTGCGCGGATCGGCCACCACGGCGGCGCCCGCATGCTCGGCGTCGGCGGCCACCTCTGCGGCGCGTTCGGCCAGCAGCGCATCGGCCAGCTTCAGATTGATGAAGCCCGGTCCCGCCACCTCGACCGAGGCGAAATGAGGATCGGCGGTCAGGCGTTCGGCGATCCTGCTCGCCAGTTCGCGCGGGTTGGCCTTCAGCGCCTTGGCGGCGGCCAGGGCGCCGTTCGACTGGAAGTCGGCCAGGTCGGGGCGGTCGGATGGGGTGACGCGAGCCAGGGCCGCATCCACGCCTTCGGCGGCGAAGGCGGCGGCGACCGCTTCGCTGAGGACGGTCTTCAGATCAGCCATTATTGGTTCGGCGCAGAGGCTTGGGCCGGCACGCCGGCGTTGACGCGGAAGCGGCTGCCCGAGCGGTTGAACTCGGCCATTTCCGGCGTGACGTCGAAGCCGATCAGGACTTCGAAATTGCCGCCGCTGGTGTCGATACCCGCGCGGGGGATCACGATGGTCCGCTGTTCATGAACCGAGGCGGTGCGTTGGCCGTCGAAATCCACCGGCAGGTCGAAATATTCCTTGGCCAGGATGGCGTTGTTGCGCTCGGTCACGGCGACCCAGTAGCGATAGGTCTTCTGGTCGCCCGCCGCCTTTTCGCCACGGCCCAGCTCGAACAGGATGTCCATATCCAGGCGGATCGGATCGGCCTCGCGGTATTCGCAGTCGGCGGACACGCCTTCGATCTCGCCGGTGTAGCCGACGTTGGAAACGGCCGCGCGGCCGCCTTCCAGCTCGACGTAGCGGGCGGCGTCGTACAGCACCTTCACAAAGGGGCAGGGGCCGGCGTTGGCGCGACGGCGCAGGGGCGCGATGCGCGGCGCGCGGCTGGAGGGCGCATTTTCAGACCCATCGGCCTGCTGGCCGCTGGAACCGCGATCACGCTGGCGCTGCGAGGTCTGCGCCTCGGCGGCGACGGGCAGGACAGCGGCCGCAATGGAGACGGCGGCCAGGGCGGAGAGCACGCGACGCATCAGTTATCTTCCGACAGCGAGAGGACCAACGCCGTGGCAGGCGTCCTTAGAAAAGAGGCGAAGAGGTCTTAGAGACCGGGCAGCTTGAAGCCGCCGCTGCGACGCGGGGTGATGGTGATGGCCTGTTGGCCGCCGGTCAGGGCCTGAAGACGCGCGGCCTCGGTCGTGGCGTCGATCGTCGTCTGACCTTCCGAGGTCTGGCGAACGGTCGGCGCCTGGGTCGATGCGTCATCCTTGCGCCAGAACATCAGGCGGTTGGCGAAGCTTTCGTCCTTATGTGCGATGTCGCCGAACTCGTCGTCGACGACGTAACGGGCCAGGGGATCGGCCTGGTCGGCGCCGGCCTGGGCGACCAGGACCTGCTCGCCCGGGGTGCGGGTGACGGCCTGGCGCTGACCCAGCAGAATCTGACGGGCGGCGCTTTCAGGCGCGAGTTCCTGCGGACGCGGCTGGCCGGGTGCGGGCGGGCGAAGGCCGTATTCGGGCGGGACGCTGAGCGGGGCGGTGGAGACGGTCACGAACTCGTCCGGCACGACCTTGGTCAGGCCAATGCCTTGCTTGAGGCTGCCGCAGGCCGACACGGCGAGCGCGGCGGAGGCGGCGAGGGTCAGTACGGCGACGCTGCGGATACGCATGGGTTCAGGCTCTGATCGGCTGATGCTCGAAACGCCTCTACGGGCGTTGTTGGCATAGTGAAGACGGGGTGATTACGACTTTTCGGGGGCCGCGCCAACCTTCGAGCCTGATCCGCTGCGCCGGCGATCTCGCCGAGGCCGTGAAACGGGCTTTGGATCAGTCGAAAGCCGGTTTCAGGCCTTGGCGGCCTTGTCGGACAGGAAGCTGTCCAGAATCAGCAGAATGACGCCGATGGTGATGGCGCTGTCGGCGATGTTGAACACCCAGGGGAAGACGCCCGTGCCGGAGAAGTCGATGAAATCGACCACATAGCCGAAGCGGACCCGGTCGATGACATTGCCCAGGGCCCCGCCCATGACGAAACCGATGGCGGTGATCAGCAGGCGGCGATTCGACTGGGTCGCCCACCAGGCCAGGCCGGCCGAGACGATGACCGAGAAGATGGTCAGCCCCCAGCGCGCCTCGCCCCCGCCGAACAGGCCGAAGCTGACGCCGGTGTTCTGAACAAAGGTGAAGCGCAGGATCGGCGGCAGCACCTCGGCGAAGACATAGCCGGGCGGGATCTGGCTGATCGATGCGACGTCGGGCAGGCCCAGAATCCAGGCCTTGGTCCACTGGTCCAGCACGATGATCAGAAGGGCGAAGCCATAGGCGGCCAGGGCGATGCGAGGGATCTTCATGGGGCGGCGGTTAGCAGGAAGCGCCGCCGGGGCGAAGCGGAAAACGGACGGAACCGGTCAGAACAGGTCGCCTTGCCCCGGCGCGGCAGGCTTGGGCCGAGGCGCCGGCCGCGCCGGGGCGGACGCTGTACGGCCGTCGCCGCCGTCGATGATCGCGCCCCTTGCGCCGTCACCGAACACAAGACGCACCGCCTGGCCCGCCTCCAGCGTCGCTGCGGAAGTGATCCAGTCGCCGTCCGGATTTTCCACCCGCGCGAAGCCGGGCTTGGGCCGGCCGGGGTCCAGCGTGGCCAGGGCGCGCGTCAGGCCCGCCAGCCGATCCGCGTCCCGTTCCAGCCGACGCGGCATGACGCCGTCCAGCCGCGCCCCAAGCGCCTGCAACCGCGCATCGCGCTGGTCCAGCCGACGATGCAGGGGGGCGGGCGACAGTCGCGCCGAGACTTGCAGCAGCCGGCGCTCGCTCCGTGCGACGCCGGCCTGCAAGGCCGCGCCCAGCCGGTCGCCCGCGCCGCGCAGCCGGTCCTGCCCCCGCTCGATCCTCGCGCGCAGCAGGGCGGGGCTCAGCTTGCCGCCCGTCACGGCCAGATGCCGTTCGTGCAGGGCGACATTGCGTTGCAGCCCCGAACCCAGCCGGCTGGCGGCGTTGTCCAGTCGCTGCTGCGCCAGGGCCAGCAGATCCTCCGGCCGCGCCGGCAGACCCCGCGCCACGGACCGCAGCCGCGTGCGCCGATCCTCGATCAGCCGCCCGCCCGCCAGGACCATCCGCCGGTCCAGGTCGGCGACCGCATATCTCAGGTCCGCCAGCACCGGCGTCGCGATCTCGGCCGCCCCGGTGGGGGTCGGCGCGCGCCGGTCGGACACGAAGTCGATCAAGGTGGTGTCCGTCTCGTGCCCCACGGCCGAGATGATCGGGATCCGCGCCGCCGCCACCGTCCGCGCCAGTCCCTCGTCGTTGAAGCACCACAGGTCCTCGACCGAGCCGCCCCCACGGGCCACGATCAACAGGTCGGGGCGGGGGATCGGCCCATCGACAGTCATCGCGTCGAAGCCGCGGATGGCGTTCGACACCTGGCCGCACGCCGCCTCGCCCTGGACCACCACGGGCCAGACGATCACCCGGCAGGGCCAGCGTTCGGCGATCCGGTGCAGGACGTCGCGGATCACGGCGCCCGTCGGGCTGGTGATGACGCCGATGGTGCGGGGGAACTGGGGCAGGGGCTTCTTGCGCCCCGGCTCGAACAGGCCCTCTTCGCGCAGCCGGACCTTCAGCCGCTCGAGTTGCGCCAAAAGGGCGCCGGCCCCGGCCGCCTCCATGCTCTCGATCACGATCTGGTACGACGACCGCGCCGGATACGAGGTGATCTTGCCGGTGACGATGACCTCCAGCCCCGCCTCCGGCTGGACGCCCAGGCCGCGCACCGATCCCTTCCAGATCACTCCGTCGATGGCCGACTTGTCGTCCTTCAGGGTCAGATAGATGTGGCCCGAGGCGTGACGATTGACCTTGGACACCTCGCCCCTCAGCCGCACATGGCCGAATCGCTCCTCCAGCGTCCGCTTCAGGGCGAAGGACAGTTCGGAGATCGACAGGGGCGGATTGTTGTCGCGCGGGGCGGCGGCCTCGGCCGGGCCTTCGAACACATAGGAGTCGTCGCTCATCGGCCCATCCTAGCCTGCGTCGCCTCTTGCGGGAACAGGATCGACGCCGCCCCGTTCGGCTTTCATGGCCGCCGACCCCCAAGGAACCGATCCGGACGACCGCGACCCGCGCGAGCGCGACCTCATGCGTCGCAGCGGGGCGGGCGGCGCCTTGAGCCCCTGGCTGATCATCGGCGGGATCGCCCTGATCGGCCTGGTCGTCTACGTCCTTTCCGCCCTGTTCTGACGCTTCAGCCCGGCGGACGCTTGACCGCCCGACGCAGGCCCGTCATTGCCGACTTCATGATTATTCTTCTCGTCGGATCGGGCGGGCGCGAACACGCCCTGGCCTGGAAGATCGCCCAGTCGCCACTGGTCACCCGCCTCGTCGCCGCCCCCGGCAATCCGGGCATCGAGAAGCTGTGCGAGCTCCGTTCGGTCAAGGCCGACGACGCCGAGGGGCTCGCCGCTCTTGCGCGCGAGATCAAGGCGGACCTGGTCGTGGTCGGGCCCGAGGTCGCCCTGGCCGCCGCTCTCGCCGACCGTCTGGCCTCGGCCGGCATCCCCTGTTTCGGCCCCACCGCCAAGGCGGCCCAGCTGGAGGTGTCCAAGGCCTTTTCCAAGGCCTTCCTGGAACGCCACGAAATCCCCACCGCCGGCTACGGCGTCTATGACACGGTCAAGGACGCCAAGGCCGCGCTGGACGTGTTCAAGCCTCCCTATGTCATCAAGGCCGACGGCCTGGCCGCCGGCAAGGGCGTGGCCATCAGCCCGGATCGCGCCGACGCCGAGGCCGAGATCGAACGCATGCTGGGCGGCCGCTTCGGCGCCGCCGGCGCCCGCGACGTGATCGAGGAGTTCATGGACGGCGAGGAGGGCTCGCTGTTCGCCCTGTGCGACGGGAAACAGGCCGTCCTGTTCGGCGGCGCCCAGGACCACAAGCGCGCCTTCGACGGCGACACCGGCCCCAACACTGGCGGCATGGGCGCCTATTCCCCCGCTCCGGTCTTCACCGCCGACCTGGTGCAGCAGGCCGACGAACTCATCGTCCAGCCCACCATCCGCAAGATGGCCGAGGAAGGCGCTCCCTATCGCGGCGTTCTCTACGCCGGCCTGATGGCCACGGCCGAGGGCCCCAAGGTCGTCGAGTTCAACGCCCGCTTCGGCGATCCCGAATGCCAGGTGTTGATGATGCGGATGGCCGGGGACATCGTCCCCTATCTGCTGGGCTGCGCGCGGGGCGACGTCTCCGGCCTGCCGTCCCCGGCCTTCAAGCCCCAGACGGTGATCTGCGTCGTCATGGCGGCGAAGGGCTATCCCGACAGCCCGCTGGAGGGGTCGATCATTCGCGGCGTCGATCAGGACTTCGGCCCCCACGTCCAGGTCTTCCACGCCGGGACCCGACGCCGCGAAGACGGCCAGCTGTGCGCTGCCGGCGGCCGCGTCCTGAACGTCTGCGCCGAGGGCGACGACATCGCCCAGGCCCGCGAACGCGCCTATGCCGCCATCCGGAAGATCGACTGGCCCGGCGGCTTCAACCGCTCCGATATCGGCTGGCGGGCCCTAGACCGGGGCTGACTCCAACAACCAACCTTCGGTTTTGATTTGACGAAACAGCGGCAAAGCTTCCAACTCGGCCCATGTCAGTTCGTCGCAAACTCACGGCAGGCGAGTTCCTTGAGCGGATTGCGTCCGAGTTCAAATACCAGTCGCCGCTTCCGCGTCTGAAGGTCTTCGGGGACGAGGGTCTGCTTATCTGGCGCGACAAGGGCGTCAAAACTGGCGTGGTAATCGGTCCATCGGTCGGCGGCGCCTTCGTCTTCCTGCGAAGAGCGCGAGTTCGCGTGGAGGCCGTTACCGAAGCCGTTGGAATTTTGGAGGACGTCTTCCGAGGCGAGATCGTAGAAATCCAGGCGTTCGGGCCTGGAGGCGGCGACATATGGCTGGCGCACGTCAACGCGCCGGCGGTGCATGTTTCGCGTTTTGACCGCAGCAAAGGCGTCGAGGTGCCGGTGTTTACGCGTATGGCGTTTGGGCCTTGGCCGTCAGCCAAAGGCTAAAACCCGGACCTGAGTCTTACGCCCAGGCGAACAGCAGCCGGCCTTCGCCCATGCGTTCGCGCAGTTCGGGCAGATCGGTGTGGGCGACCGAGAAACAGCCGTAGCTGCGACCCAGCTTGCCTTCGCGCGCCAGGAAGTCCGGGTCGGCGTAGTCGGCGCCGTGGATGATGATGGCCCGCTCGCGGGCCTTGTCGTTTGAATATTCCAGCCCGTCCAGCAGGACGTTCGGCCCCTGTTGCGACCCCCAGCTGGCGCCGGCGGTGGCGTAGGCGCCGACCGAGGACATGTTGGAATCCGGCGTATTGGAGAAGCGCTGGGCGTAACCTGAGTGGCTGGGGTCGGAACCGCGACCGTGGCAGGTGCGCAGGACCTTGACCTCGCCGGCGACCAGATCGACCTCGTACAGCCGCTCTTCGCCCGAGAATTTCTGAAAATCGACCAGATACATGCGGTCGCGAAGCGGGATCTTGTGGTGGTGGACGTCCAACGCCGTCATGGCGCGTTCCATCAGTTCCTTGCGGACATGACCGCGCGGATCCAGCGGCGGGGGCGTCACGCTTACGGTCTGGATCGGCGCCGCAGGGGGGACGACCGGCGCGACTGTCGCGGCGGTGGTGAGCGGGGCCTTGGCGCTCGCGCTGGCGCAACCCGCCAACATGGCCGATCCGCCCAGAATAAGCCCTCGTCTCGATAGCCGCATGCGACGCCCTCGTTGCGGTTGGTCTTCAGGCGTGTTTGTTTCAAATGGTTACGGGCGAAGCAACCTTGGCCTTGTGGGGCGATTTTGCGGCGCACCTGTTTGGGGGAGAAATCGATGAAGCGTTTCGGTCTGGCGATGGTGGCATGGGGGGCGTTGGCCGCAGGCGCGGCGGCGCAGCAAAGCCCCGCAGGGGTTGGGGTTTCTCCAGAGCCGACGACGATGTTCGTCGAGGCCGGGCGATTGCTGGCCGACCCGTCGAACGGCGTTGTGCAGCGCGGTAAAACTCTCGTGATCAGAGGGAACCAGGTCGTCGAGGTGCGTGACGGCTTCGTCGGCGACCCGGCGCAAGGGCAGGTCATCGACCTGCGGACCGCCTTCGTCCTGCCGGGACTGATCGACAGCCACGTCCATCTGACGGGCCAGCAGAACCCCAATTCCCGTCTGGAAGAGGTCACCTTGTCCGACGCCGATCAGGCCATGGTGGGCGCCCGCTACGCCCGCCGCACCCTGATGGCGGGCTTCACCACCGTCGCAGACCTGGGCGCCGGCAATCAGGCGATCTTCGCCCTGAGAAACGCAGTGCGGAACGGCGACGTGCCGGGACCGCGCATCATCGCAGCCGGATCCTCGGTCTCCATCCATGGCGGCCATGGCGACATCAACGGCTATCGCGACGACGTCATGCATCTGCTGTCGTCCGAGAGCATCTGTTCGGGCGCGGACGACTGTATGCGCGCCGTCCGCACCCAGGTCCGGGCCGGCGCCGACATCATCAAGATCACGGCCACGGGCGGGGTCCTGTCCAACACCGCCGCCGGTCTGGGCCAGCAGTTCAGCGACCCCGAACTGACCGCCATCGTCGACAGCGCCCACCGCATGGGCCGCCAGGTCACGGCCCATGCCCACGGCGTGGACGGGATCAACGCCTTCCTGCGCGCGGGCGGCGACTCCATCGAACACGGCACCTATCTGGACGACCAGTCGATCCGCCTGTTCAAAGCCAATGGCGCCTGGCTGGTGCCCACGCTGTTGGCCGGCGATTTCGTCGCCCGCATCGCCTCGGGCCCCAACAACTTCTTCACCCCGGCCCAGACCGCCAAGGCGCTGGAGGCGGGGCCAAAGATGCTGGACATGGCGCGCCGCGCGCATGAGGGTGGGGTAAGGATCGCCTTCGGCACGGACAGCGGCGTCTCGGCCCATGGCGACAATGCTCAGGAGTTCGCGCTCCTGGTCCGCGCCGGCCTGACGCCCCTGGAGGCGATCCAGGCGGCCACCGTCGGGGCCGCCGAACATCTGCGGATTTCCAGCGAGGCCGGAAAGATCGCGCCCGGCATGCCGGCCGACATCGTCGCGGTGTCGGGCGATCCGCTGACGGACGTGACCGAACTGGAGCGGATGAAGTTCGTGATGAAGGGCGGAGCCGTCTATCGCGCCGACTGAAGACGGGCGTTCAGGAAGGCGGCGAACCCCGCCTGATCCTCGAAGCGGGCGACCACCGGCCAGGCCGTCACATTGGCCCGCTGGTCGGGCGTCAGCCGGACCCAGTCCTTTTCCGTCGTGACCAGACCGGCCTGGAACACCGCCGCCCGCGCCCGCAGGAAGGCCATGTCCTCGGGTCTATAGGCCGCATGATCCGGGAAGGGGACGAAGTCCGCCAGGTCGCAGCCCGCCGCCTTCAGCGACCGCTCGACCTTCCAGGGCTTGGCGATGCCGGCGAAGCCGACCTGCGGCCCGGCCGGCGGCGGACCTTCGGGCGTCAGGCGGCACAGGAAGACGGGCAGGGCGCCGAAGGTCGCCACCAGTTCGGGATCGACCGTCTCGACATCGGCGGGCAGCATCACCACCACGGCGTCGGCGCGCGCCAGTCCCGCCGCCAGGGGCTCGCGCATCGGACCTGATGGAAACACCGAGCCGTCGCCGAACGGCCATTCGTCCTCGCGCGTCTCGCCGTCCACGACGATCAGGCTGACCGTCTTCTTCAAGGCGGGGTTCTGATGGCCGTCGTCCAGCACCAGCACCTGCGCGCCCTCGGCCGCCGCCCGCGCGCCCGCGACCCGATCCCGCGCGATCCAGGCGGGCGAGGCTTGCGCCAGCATCAGGGGCTCGTCGCCGACGTCCTCGGCGGTATGGATCTGCAGATCAACGCGCACCGGCCCCTCCAGCCGCCCGCCGTAGCCGCGCGACAGGGCCTGAGCCTCTACGCCTGCCATCCGCAGCAGTCGCAACACCTCGCGCGCCACCGGCGTCTTGCCCGATCCGCCCACCGTCAGATTGCCGACCGAAATCACCGCACAGCCGGGATCGACCGGGACCGCCCGCGCGATCCGCCGCGCCGTGACGCCGGCCCAGATCCAGCCCAGGGGCTTCAGCAGGGTGCGGGTCAGCCGGGCGTGGCTGCGATCGCGGACATACCACCAGCGAGGGGTGTTCAGCTTCATCGGCCCGAACCCGTTCTGGTCGCCGTCTTCGGCGTCAGCGGCGACAGGAAGGCCCACAACCGGTCCAATCCGCCGCCCGCTTCGGCGGCGGCGCGCCGGGCGCGCTCGCCCATGGCCTTGGCCGCCGCAGGATCGGCCAGCAAGGGCTCGACCGCGCCGGGCAGGTCCCAAGGCGCCTGAACCAGGACCAACCCTCCGGCCTGGGCCAGGGCCGAGGTCACGGTGGCCCAGTTGGAGGCGTCGGGTCCGGTGATGGTCGGCCGCGCCAGCCGCGCCGGCTCCAGCGGATTGTGCCCGCCCACCGCAGGCAGGCCCAGGGCAGGGGCGAACGATCCGCCCATCACCACCACATCCGCCAACCGCAGGAACAGCCCCATCTCGTTCAGGGTGTCGGCCAGATAGACGTCGGTGTCTCGACCGATGGTCTCGCCCCGCGACCGCATGGCGAAGGCCACGCCCTCTCGCTGCAGGGCTGTGGCGATATGCGGCCCCCGTTCCGGATGGCGCGGCGCCAGGATCAGGCAGGCGCGGTCCGCCAGCTTATCCAGGGCGCGGACAATGGCGATCTCTTCGCCTTCATGGGTGCTGGCGGCGACGACCACCGGCCGGTCCCCGATGGCGGCGCTCAGGCGGCTGAAGGCGGCGGCGTCAAGGGGCAGGGCGTCGCCCGCCAGCTTCAGATTGACCAGGCCGTCGATCCGCGCACCCAGGCGCTCCAATCGCTCACCCGACGCCTGATCCTGGGGCAGGACCAGGTCGAAGACCCCGGTCAGCGCCCGCGCCGAGGCCGGAAACCGCGCCCAGCCCTCGACCGTCTTTTCGGTGATCCGTGCGCTGACCAGCGCCAGTTTGACGCCGCGCCGATGCGCCTCCAGCAGCATGTTCGGCCACAGTTCGCTCTCGACGAAGATCGCCAGGCTGGGCCGCCAATGATCCAGAAACCGCGCCACGACGCCGGGCCCGTCGACCGGCGCATACTGGTGGATGGCGCCCTTGGGCAGCCGTTCGGCCAGGATCCGGGCCGAGGTCACGGTGCCCGATGTCACCAGCACCGTCAGGTCCGGCCGGGTCTTCACGAACCGTTCGACCAGGGGCAGCAGCGACAGGGTTTCGCCCATGCTGACGCCGTGCAGCCAGACCAGATCGCCGGCGGGTCGTTCGGCGCGGGTGAAGCCCAGCCGCTCGTCGACGCGCGCGGGGTCTTCCTTGCCCCTGTGCGCGCGGGCGTCCAGCAGGCGCGGGGCGAGCGGCTCCAGTGCGCGGGTCAGCAGTCGATAGGCCAGCAGCGGCAGGGGCGTCACGGCTTCAGCCCCGTGATCGCGTCAGCCCGCGCCTCGACCGCGTTCATGCGGGCCGTCCAGTCCTCGATGACGGCGGCCATGTCGCCGCCCTCGGGGAATTCGGCGCGGTCCCAGACGATCGCCCCCTTGCCGAAGGGCAGGGGCAGGACGGCGCGGTCCCAGCTGTTCAGGCGGATCGCCGGATTACACGACAGGCCGATGAACAGGGCCGGCGCCTTCGACAGTTTCGCCATCAGGGGCAGGCCTTCGGCCATGGTATGGGCCGGGCCGCGCGGCCCGTCGGGCGTCACGGCCAGGGCGCCGATCTTCAACTGTTTCAAGCCGTCGCGCAGGGCCTGCGACCCGCCCTTGGCCCGGTCGGCCTTGTCCTTGTTGGCCGACGAACCGCGGACGGCGGGAAAGCCCTGACGCGCCACGGCCTTGGCGATGAACTCGCCGTCGGCCGACAGCGAGATCAGCCCCTTCGCCGGTTGCGCCCGGTCCAGCGGCCACGACGCCGGGGCCAGGCCGATCCGCGAATGCCAGAAGACGCAAAGCACGCCGCCGCCGTGAGCCCAGACCTGTTCGGCGACCGTCTGGTTCTCGTGGGTCCAGCGGATGGTGGCGAAGCAGAACTGCATCCACTGCGCCAGCGCCCAGGCCAGGACGGACTGGATCACCGGGTTGCGCAGCGGCCTCACGCGACGGTCTCGACCGTGGGCGGCGTCCCGTCCAGAGACTGCTGGCGGGCCAGTCGGGAATAGAGGCCGCCGCGCGCGACCAGGACGACGTGCGGGCCTTCCTCCACCACGCGTCCGGCCTCGATCACATAGATGCGGTCGGCGTTGCGAACGGTCGACAGACGGTGGGCGATCATCAGGGTGGCGCGCCCTTCCATCAACCGCTCCAGCGCCGCCTGGACCAGGGCCTCGCTCTCGGTGTCCAGGGCGCTGGTCGCCTCGTCCAGCAGCAGGATCGGCGCGTCCTTCAGGAAGGCGCGGGCGATGGCGATCCGCTGGCGCTGGCCGCCGGACAGACGCAGGCCCGCCTCGCCGGCGCGGGTCTCGTAACCTTCGGGCAGGGCGGTGATGAAGTCATGGGCGGCGGCCGAACGCGCGGCCTCCTCGATCTGGGCTTGCGTGGCGCCCGGCCGCCCATAGGCGATATTGGCGGCGATGGTGTCGTCGAACAGGAAGGGCTCCTGCGTCACCAGGGCGATATGGTCGCGCAGGTCGTTGATCCGCAGCCCACGCACGTCCCGCCCATTGATCGTCACCGCCCCGCCCGTCACGTCATAGAAACGCGGCAACAGGCTCAATATCGTGCTCTTGCCCCCGCCCGACGGGCCGACCAGGGCCACGGTCTCGCCGGGGGCCACCCGCAACGACACCTGATCCAGCGTCGGCGCGCCGCCCGGCCCATAGGCGAACGACACCTGGTCCAGCACCACCTCGACTGGCCCGGGGGACAGGGGCGCCGCATCAGGCGCCTCGCGGATCTCGGCCTCAATGTCCAGGGCGCCGAACAGGCGGCGAGCGGCGGTGAAGCCCTCGCTCATGACCGTCGCCAGGTTCGTGACCTGCCGCAGGGCCTGACCGGCGGCCAGCAACATGCCGATGAAGGCGGCGAAACCGCCGACCGTCATCTCGTCCGACTGCGCCCGCCATCCGGCATAGGCCATGACGGCAGCGACAACGATATAGGCCACCAGATCGCTGGACGGTCCCGCGAAGGCGCGGGCGTTGGCGCCCTTGATGACGTGGCGCTGGCGACGGGCCACCACCTCTGCGACGCGGTCCTGCTCGGCCGCCTCGCGGTTCTCGATCTTGATCAGGCGAACCCCGTCCAGATTCTCCATCAGGGCGGTGGACAGGTTCTCGGTCTCGGCCATGGCGCCTTGCGCGGCCTTGCGGGTCTTGCGCCCGAACCGGCGCAGCACCAGCGCCACCAGCGGCACCCCAAGCAGCACCACGACGGTCAGCTGCCAGTCGATGAACCCCATATAGATGAGCACGGCGATCAGGGTCAGCAGGTTCTGAGTGTAGTTGACCACGCCCGAGGTGAAGGCCTCGCGCACCATATTGGCGTCGAACAGAACCGACGAGACGAAGCCGCCCGAATGCTGGCTGCGCAACCGGGCCAGATCGGCGCGGATCATGGCCCCGAACAGACGGATCTGGATGTCGCCGACGATCGTGTGACCCAGCCGGTTGACCAGGGCCGCCTGGCCCAGCGCCGCCAGGGTCCGCATCACCGCGACCGCCAGGATGGCGGCCGGAATCCAGATGATAGCCTTGTCTGCGGGGAAGCTGACGACCCCGAACAGGCTGATCGGCTCGGTCCCGCCCAGGAACAGGCCGTTCACCGCCGGTTCCAGCAGTTTCAGCAGGGCCGCCGTAAGTAGACCCGTCATCGCCGCGCACAGCACCGAAAGGATCAGCGATCCCTTGTGCCGGGACAGGTAATCGCGCCAGATCCGCGCCAGCAGGGCGCGCAGGGGCATGGTCTCGGAAGCGGGCGCGGTCATCGGCCTTCGGTCGTCCGAGCCGCTCCTCAAGTCAAGGCTTGTCAGGCGAAGGCGTCAGCGGACGCCCCTCCTCGTCGGCCCGGATCAGGTTGAAGATCGAGCGGCCTTTTTCTAAGTAGGGTGCGCAGGTTCGCCTGCAGTGTTCTCAGGGCGGGGTGCAATTCCCCACCGGCGGTAAGGCGGCGACGCCAAGCCCGCGAGCGCTCCCCCGGCTTGGGGAGGTCAGCAGATCCGGTGTGATTCCGGGGCCGACGGTATAGTCCGGATGAAAGAGAACGGGACCCAACGCCTCGCGGCGTTCGTCGCTCGTGCTTGAGCGGCGGGCGCGGCGCGTCGTCGCCCGTAACCCTGGAAAACTGGTTACGGAAAGGACGACCATTGAACCAGATTTCCTCGCCTTCCTCCCGCGCCGCCGCCTGGGGCGCGCTGTTGATGCTGTCGGCCAGTCTTGTCTTCGCCGGTGGCAACACCCTGCAATCGGTCCTGCCGCGCCAGTCCGGCATGAGTTCGACGGGCATGGCCTTCTGGCAATATCTGATCGCTTCGGTCCTGATGCTGCCGATCGTGGTGCGGATCGGACTGGACAAGCTGAAGACGCGCCGGCCCCTGGCGCATTTGATCCGCGCCTTTGCATCGGCCCTGGGTGTGCACGTCTTCGTCTACGGCTTCGTCTCGGGCGTGCCGATCTGGCAGATGGTGACGCTGTTGGCGACCGGCCCCCTGTTCGTCATCATCGGCTCGACCCTGTTTCTGGGGGAGCGGGTGTCGGCCTCGCGGATCGGCGCAGCGGTGATCGGCTTCATCGGCGCCGTCATTGTCTCAGGCGTCGGAGCCGAAGGCCTGGGATGGGCCGCCCTGACCCCGGTCCTGGCCGCCGCCCTTTGGGCCGTCACCGATGTGATGACCCGCTGGTTGGCCCGGGAGGAGACGCCCGAAACCCTGACCGTATCCCTGCTGGTCCTGATCACGCCCAGCCATCTAGCGCTTCTGCTCTTGGCGAACGCCTTCTCCTTCGCCCTTCCGGCCGGAGTGGCGACGGACCTGGCCTTCGCCCTGCCGCAGGGCGCGGGTCTGCTGCTGTTGCTGGCCCTGGGCGGCCTGACGGCCGCTGCGCAATATCTCCTGGCCTCCGCCTACAGGCTGGCCGACGCGGCCTATCTTCAGCCCTTCGCCGATCTGAAAGCGCCGCTGGCCGGTCTCGTGGGCTGGCTTCTGCTGGGCCAGACGCCCTCGATCTGGTTCTGGCCTGGCGCCGCCCTGGTCGTCGGCGCCTCGATCTTCATCTTCTGGATCGAGGGTCGGGCGCCGCAGGGCGGGGCCGCCACGGCCCCCGTCGCAAGCGGAGGATGACGCGGCGGCTCAGGATCGCTATCTGGCGGCCATGGCGCGCTTTGATCTTTCGACCGCGATGGGCCGTTTCCGGGCGCATTGGCACTATTTCTGGGCGGACCACGCCTTCCTGCGCCTGGCGTTTTCCAACGCCCACTGGCTGGGTCCAGACCTTGTGCGCACCAACCAGCCGTCGCCGCGCCAGTTGGCCTATTGGAAGAAGAAGGGCGTCAAGACTGTCATCAATCTGCGCGGCCAACGCGACGAGGGCTATTACTGGCTGGAGAAGGAAGCCTGCGAACGCCTGGGCCTGACCCTGATCGACGCGCCGCTGGACTCGCGCGACCCGCCCGAGACGGACCGGATTCACCGCGCGCGTCGCCTGTTCACGACCATCGAATACCCGGTGCTGATCCACTGCAAGTCGGGTGCGGACCGGGCGGGCATGATGGCCGTCTTCTATCGCCACTTCCATCTGGGCGAACCGATCTCGGTCGCCATGGCGGAGCTGTCGAAGAAGTACCTCCACTCGCGCGAGGGCCTCACCGGTGTGCTGGACTATACGCTGGAGAAATACGTCAGCGAGATCGAGCCGCGCGGGATCAGTTTCATCGACTGGATCGACAGCCCCGACTACGACCCCAAGGCGATCCGCGCCGAGTTCAAGGCCGGCTGGTGGGGCACGCTGCTGACCGAGAAGTTGCTGAAGCGGGAGTAGGCCACGCTGTCTCTGCATCCGTCACCCTAGGAACAAGTCCGGGTTACGGGCGTGAAGGAGCGGCGGCTCAGCCCCAGGGGCCTTTCGGGGGCTGGTCTCCGCGTTCGCGGGCTTCCGCATCAAGCTCGGCGTCGCGCCGCGCCTTGCGGTCGGCCTCCCACTTCTTGAACCAGCGCGCATACCCGATCTGCCCGCGCAGCGAGATGCTGAAGAGGGCCAGCACCGCCAGCAGGCTGACCAGTTGGAAGATCTGTTGCGGTTCCAGGTTCATGTTCTTCCTCGCATCCAGACTTCAACGTCGGATCAGGGAGCCGGTTCGGCTCCCTGATGTCGCAGGATCAGGCCGCGTCGCCGCGCGGGTCGATCAGCTTGTGGGCGTGCAGGATGAAATAGCGCATGTGGGCGTTGTCGACCGTCGCCTGAGCGCGGGCCTTCCAGGCCTTCTTGGCTTCGTCGTAGCTGCCGAAGGCGCCGACGAATTCGATTTGCGAAAGATCGCGGAACGTCGGCTCGCCCAGGTGACGCAGTTCGCCGCCGATGACGAGGTGAAGCAGCTGGGGCGGGACGGAGGATTGATCGACCATCGGGTGTCCTTGAAGTCTGGGGAGGGCTTTGCCGGGGCATAGGCCCAGAACGCCTAAGGATCAATGTATGACAGGGTTTTTCAACCCAAGCCTTAGGTCGATAGCGGCACGTTTTTACAGCGCCGAACGATCAGCGGGTGCAGGGCCGGAGCGGCGCAGACCAGGCTGGCCTGACGCGGATCGGGTCGGTTGAACCGCCACGGCCGGCCGTGATGGTCGGTGACGCGGGCGCCGGCCTCTTCGGCGATCAGGCTGCCCGCGGCCACGTCCCAGTCCCATTTGGGCGTCAGGGCCAGGGCGGCGTCAAAGGCGCCGGCGGCGACCAGGGCCATCCGGTAGGCCAGGGCGTTGCGCTTGGCGAACCGCAGCACCGGCCAGGGCTCGTCCCAATGCGACCCCTCGATCATCCGCGCATCGCCCAGCACCGAGGCGTCGTCCAGGGTCTCGGCGTCGGACGCCCGGATCACGGCCCCATTGCGCTGCGCGCCGCCGCCGCGCGCCGCCGCATAGGTTTCCTGAACCTCGGGCGCATGGATGGCGGCGGCCACCACCTGGCCGTCCTCGACGACCGCGATGGGCACGCACCACCAGGGCTGGCGCTTCATATAGGCCACCGTGCCGTCCACCGGATCGACGACGAAGATTCGGCGCTTCGACAAGCGTTCGGGCGTGTCCGCCGTCTCTTCCGACAGCCAGCCATAGTCGGGCCGGGCGGCCAGCAGCCGGTCCTTCAGCATGGCGTCCACCGCCAGGTCGCCGCTGGTGACGGGCGACCCGCCGACCTTGGACTCGATCCTCAGCCCGGCCTCGCGCTCTGCGACCGCCAGCGCCCCGGCGTCGATCGCCGCCTGGCGGATCAGCTCCAGATCTGAGGCTAGATCGATCATTTGCCCGCTATGGCCACCGCGTCGAACATCAGGCTGGGCACATTGAACCCGCCCCGGAACTCCAGGTCCGACCCGCGTTGGAGGCGCAGATAAAGCTCGGGCAGCTTGCCGGCCACCGTGACCTCGTTGACCGGATAGGCGATCTCGCCGTTCTCGAACCAGAAGCCGGACACCCCGGCGGACCAGTCGCCGGTGTTTCCGTTCAGCGACGGCCCGAACATCGACGTGACCAGCAGACCCGTCCCCGCATCGGCCATCAGGCCGGCCAGATCGCGGTCGCCCGGCTCCATGTGCAGATTGTGGGTTCCGACCCCCGGCGGTCCCGCCAGGCCGCGCGAGGCGTGACCGGTGGACTGCAGGCCCAGTTGGCGGGCCGAGGCGCAGTTCAGCAGCCAGGTGGTCAGGACGCCGT
This sequence comes from Brevundimonas sp. EAKA, assembly GCF_000698025.1. Lineage (NCBI taxonomy): Bacteria > Pseudomonadati > Pseudomonadota > Alphaproteobacteria > Caulobacterales > Caulobacteraceae > Brevundimonas > Brevundimonas sp. EAKA. The sequence continues at coordinate 19,173 of NZ_JMQR01000030.1, forward strand.
CGTCGAACAGGGCGCGCCGCTCGACCGCGACCCCTTCGTCGTCGAACGGCGTCGATCCCAGGCCGCGCGGCCGGAACGGATCGTCGATCAGGGTCACCCCTTCGGCGAACACCCTCTGGCCCATCCGGTCCTTCAGGAAGGAGGTGCCCCGCGCGATCGACGGGCCCGAAATGGCGCCGATGGCCGGCGAGACGATCTGGCCGGCCATGCGGTTGTCGAAGATGACCGGGGCGGTGGTCGAGGCGATCTTGCGCGCCCCGGTTCGGGCCACGGCGCGCTCGCCGGCCGTGCGCCCGATGATCTCGGCGCCCGGCAGGTCGACCAGATGCCGGGTCGAACGGCTCTCGCCGCCACGCTCCATGGCCCCGTCCTTTTCGGCGATCACCCCGACGCCCAGCGAAAAGGCCGAGCCCCGATAGTCGCCTTCGAACCCGTGCGAGGTGACCAGTCGCCATTGGCTGGACGACCAGGACGCATGCCCGCCCTCGGATCGGGCGACGCCCTCGACCGCCAGCGCCGCTGTCTCGGCCTCGGCGGAAACCTGTTCCAGAATCAAGGCGGTCCGTTCGCTGGGATCGAACAGGTCCAGATCGACGAAGGGCCCGCGCGCCAGCCGATCTTCGGGGGCGAAACCGGCGTGGGGATCTTCCGGCGCCAGGCGCGCCATGGCCACGGCGCGTTCCACCAGGCGGGTGCGGGTTTCGGGCGACAGGTCCGACGCCGACACCGAGGCCTGACGCTGGCCGACGAAGACCCGCAGGCCCAGATCGCGCGATTCCTCACGCTCCACGTCTTCCAGCTTGCCGTTGCGCACCCCGACCGACAGGGACCGACGATCGGCGCTGACCGCCTCGGCGGCGTCGGCGCCGGCCCTCAGGGCCGCCTGGACGATGTCATTCAGAAGATCGGGCAGAAGATCGGTGGAAACAGGCGCATCTAGGGTGTCGGTCATGCCCCGATATGGCGGACACCCCGCCGCGCCGCAACCTGTTGCGCTGCAACAGGATCAGACGACGGCGAAGGCGATCAGGCCGACGGCGGCGGTCAGCAGCGCCACCCAGGTCAGCAACATGCCGATGACACGGCCCAGCGACGGCCCCGTCTGGAACAGCAGGCCCAGGGCATGGACCACGCGCCCGACCAGCAGGGTCGCGCCGACGGCATGCACCATCCACGCCGGAGCGCCGACGGCGGCCAGCAACAGCATGGCGATCATGCCCGGCGCCGCATATTCGGCGCAGTTGCCGAAAGCGCGGGTCGCGGCCGCCAGATCGGGGTTCCCGCCGTCGCCGAACGAGACCATGTGCTTGCGCCGCCCGCTGACCACTATCCCCGACAGGACCAGCATCAGCAGGATCAGCAGGCCGCTCCACAGGGCGGCGGCCTGGACGGCTTGCATCAGGGGTGTGGTCATCGATCAGTCCTCGCGGCCGACGGGATAGAGCAGATAGCGGTCGTCGTAGAAGGGCGTCCGCTCATAGAACCAGGCCAGCCGCGCCTGCGGATCGGCGGCGAACGCGGGCTCGGCGGCCAGCTTGGCCTCGAACTCGGCCTTCAGCGCCGGGTCGGCGGCCAGCATCTTTTCCGCCAGGGGCGCGATGGCGTAGGCCTCGATATATTCGACCCGGCTCATGACCTCGGGGAACATGCCCCAGGCGAAGAAGCTCTCGCTGGACTGCGGCTCCAGCAGCAGCACCACGATGTCGCCCAGCGGCTGATCGGTCGGCACGCGCACCGAACCGGTCGGGAAGGTCCAGTCACGGCGCTCGATCTCGACCGTCTTCACCGAGGCCTGGACATGACCTTCGTTGGCCCGCGTCGCCAGTTTCGGCTCGACCAGGCGCAACATCGACAGGTTGATCGTGCGCGGCGCCTCGACCGTCTCCATCTCGACGCCGTGGATCTTCAGCCGCTCGATGATGTCGGTGCGATAGCTCGGTATCCAATAGGCCGTCGGGCGGTTCAGGGTCAGCGTCGGCTTGGACCCATAGAAGGGCATCGACCACAACTCGGGATCGGGCCGGCCCAACCAGCGCACCTCGTCGCGACCCGAGGCCGGGCTGTGGTACATCTCGTACAGAACGCCCTTGAACGGCCGCGTGGAGGAGGGGGCCTCTTCCGCCTCGAAGTTCGCCAGGATTTCGGCGGGACGCAGGGCCCGGTCCTGATCCGTCGCCGCCTTCAGCGCCGCGCCCTGATCCGCCAGCATCCGCATCGCCTCTTCGATGAACACATACGTGCCCAGCACCCGCTGCTCGTGCGGCTTCAGGCTGTGGTTCTCGATCAATATGGTCGGCACATGGGCCGCAGAGCCCCAGCCGTTCGAGAACCGCTCGCCCAGGCCGCCGTCCGACAGCCCCTTCTTCGGCTCGTCGTCGTCGATGCCGAACACCAGCTCGCCGGGGATATGACCCTCGCGCTCCAGCGCTCCGTTCATCGCCGGCTTGAACACCGTGTCCAGCCAGGCCGAGCTGTGCGGCGAGCGGCTGAACGACCCGTCCTCGCCGTTGAAGCCGTAGGTGACGTCGTACTGGTAATCCAGGCCGTCGGTGACGTGGACGTCGACATACAGGTCCGGCCGGTATTTCAGGATCAGGCCCCGCACCGCCCGCATCTCGGGCTGGTCCAGCTTCAGATAGTCGCGGTTCAGGTTCTGGTTCGTCGCCGTATTGCGCCAGCCCTGAATGCGCGGCCCGCGCTGGTTCGGCCGGGAATAGGCGCTGGCCCGCTCATGCCCGTCCACGCTCAGGATCGGGATCAGGATCAGATTGACCCGGTCCAGCAGGGCGTCCTTGCCGTAGAAGGCGATGTCGCGCAGCACCATCATGCCCGCGTCCTTGCCGTCGATCTCGCCGGGGTGGATGCCCGCCTGGATCATCAGCACCGGCTTGGCCGGATCGAAGGTCGGGCCATCCTTGGACGCGATCACTGCATAGATCGGCCGCCCCTCGGGCGAGACGCCGAACTGTTCGATGCGGATCAGGTCGCTCGCCTGATCCAGCCGGTCGAACCAGGCCCGGGTGTCGGCGTAGTTGGGCGAGAAATCATGCGCCGGATCGGCCTCGAACGCCGTGACCCAGGGATCGGAGGCGTCGCGCAGCAAGGCCTTGGACGCCCCGTTCCATTGAGGTGCGGGCGGCAGGAAGGCCTGGTCCCACGGCGCGGTGTTGGGAAGCGTCTGGGACATGGCGGGGCTCACGCTACAGGCAAGGGCGGCAAGAAGGGCCGCAATCAGGGAAGTGGATCGCATGGCCTTTCGTGAGCCGATTGCCTCGGCCTGACAAGTATGACCCGCGCCGCCCAGCGCGGGCGCCCACCCCCCCCCCTTGACCAGCAGGGCGGCTGAGTTGGCCATGCCCCACAGGCTGTAGAGCAGCACCACGATCAGGGCGCCCACGGCGACCCTGCGCCACGGCGCGAACGCCGCCGTTGCCGTCCCGGTCACGAAGATCGTCACCCCGACCCACAGCCTTGCCGACCCGGCCAAGCGGCCGAACTCCGCATTCATCTGCGCCAGGATGATCACCACCACCGCCACGATCAGATTGGCCGCCAGGACACAGCCGAACACCAGCCGCCGGTGGGCCCAGAAATGGTCGTCCAGGTCGATCCGCTCGTCGCCGCCCTCGGCCGAAACGCGCGGAAAGGTCACGCTGGCCGCCACATAGAAGGTCGCCGCAATGCTCAGCGAGACCAGTAGGACGAAGGTGTTGAACGGCGCGCCTCGGAAGATCACCCAGGCCTGGTTCCAGAAGGTGGCGATGTCGATAGCCACGAACAGGGCCAGCAGCGGCGTCAGCCAGCCGAACCGGATTCGCCGTTTCTCATGCAGGACTCGCGCAAATCCGCCGACCAGTTCAGCGACCGACAGGCCCAGCAGCAGGCCGTAAAAGCTGAAGAAGAATTCGAACGCGCTCACATGGCCCCCGGCTGAGTCGTGCTAACCTATTGCCAGCTCAGCAGCCTGTCGCTCCCAAATTCACCGCGCCATGCCGAGCGCGAATCTTAAGCTGCTCGCCGAAAATCCATGACCCAGTTCAGCTCCCAAGCCCGTCCGTCGTCGTACGAGAAATGTTGGGCCCAGCGCGGCGTCTCCGTGTTCACACGCGACCACTCGAAGCGTGCAAGGATCGGCCGCTCGCCATCTATGTCGGGTCCTTCGAGGCGGCAGCCCTCGTCGTGAAACCGGCCAACGACCGGCGGCGTCAACCGGCCATCGCGGTCGCTTATCCAGTAGATCGACCACTCGTCGGTCGCCAGATTTAGCGTTCGCAGAGAAACGCCACGCCAACCGCGTTCGGGACAGTCGTGCTGTTCGATATTGGCGATTCCACCCATGCGGGGCTCTGTGAACGCCGTCCCGTGCGCGATGTCCCAATCATCTGAGCCGACGCCCCGGCTTACCAGTCTGCGGTGTTCAACCTCCCAGTGGCCAAACAGGAAGTCGAAGTCATGGATGTGTGAACGTATCATGGCGGCAGCTCCAGCTATGCCGCATCCCTAAAGCGCCCAACTGCCAAATGCTGTCAGCATTCGCAGGCCGTCTACTTCCAGATCGGCGTCCCGTCGCCTGGCAAACCCAGCCGGCCCCACAGGTCGTTGACCCGTTCGATCACCGCCTCATCCATGCGGATTTCCTCGCCCCATTCGCGCTTGGTCTCGGGCGGCCATTTGTCCGTCGCGTCCAGGCCGATCTTGGAGCCCAGGCCGCTCTCGGGGCTGGCGAAGTCCAGATAGTCGATGGGCGTCGACTCGATCACGGTGATGTCGCGCGCCGGGTCCATCTTGGTCGAGATGGCCCACATGACGTCCTTCCAGTCGCGGGCGTCGATGTCGTGGTCCACGACGATGACCCATTTGGTGTACATGAACTGGCGCAGATAGCTCCACACGCCCAGCATCACCCGCTTGGCGTGGCCCGGATAGGCCTTCTTCATCGACACCACGGCGATTCGGTAGCTGCACCCCTCGGGCGGCAGCCAGAAGTCGACGATCTCGGGGAATTGCTGGCGCAGCAGGGGAATGAAGACCTCGTTCAGCGCCTCGCCCAGCACGCTGGGCTCGTCCGGCGGACGGCCGGTGAAGGTGGTCAGATAGATCGGGTCCTTGCGCATGGTGATCGCGCTGACCTGGAAGACCGGGAACTTCTCGACGGAATTATAATAGCCGGTGTGGTCGCCATACGGCCCCTCGTCCTCGAACTCGTTCAGCAGGACATGGCCTTCCAGCACGATCTCGGCCTGGGCCGGCACCATCAGCGGCACGGTCTTGCACGGGACCAGCTCGGCCTTGGCCCCCCGCATCAGGCCGGCGAACTGATATTCCGACAGGGTGTCCGGCACGGGCGTCACCGCCGCCAGGATCGTGCCCGGATCGGCGCCCAGGACCACGGCGCAGGGCAGGGGCTCCTTGGGCCGGGCCTTCTTGTGCCGGGCGTAGTGCTGCGCCCCGCCGCGATGCGCCAGCCAGCGCATGATGGCCCTGTCCTTGCCCAGGACCTGCATCCGATAGATGCCCAGGTTGAAGTCGTCCTCGCGATCCTCGCTTGGCCCCTTGGTCACGACCAGGCCCCAGGTGATCAGGGGCGCCGGCTCGCCGGGCCAGCACGACTGAACGGGCAGGGCGGTCAGGTCGATCTGATCGCCCTTCAGCACCACCTCCTGCACCGGCGCCTTCTTCACCGTCCTGGGCCGCATCGACATGACGGTCTGGGCCAGGGGCAGCATCTCCATCGCGTCGCCCAGGCCGCGCGGCGGCGTCGGATTGCGCAGGAAGGCCAGCAACTCCCCGACCTCGCGCAGCTCGCCCGCCGTCGTGCGGTTCTTGCCTTCCAGCGTCACCCCCATGGCGACCCGTTTCACCGTGCCGAACAGATTGGCCAGGCAGGGGATGGGGCTGATCGTCCCGTCCGGCATGACCGGCTTCTCGAACAGCACCGCCGGTCCGCCGTTTCGCAGCAGCCGGGTCTGGATCTCGGTCATCTCCAGCACGGTCGAGACCGGCTCGGAAACCCGCACCAGCTCGCCCTGGGCTTCCAGCTGGTCGATGAAGTCACGCAGGGATTTGTAGGCCATGCCTCCGCCTAAAGCGCCGGGGCCGAACTGTCACGCCTCGTTCGACTGAAGGCCCGATCCAGCCCGACCAGCGCCAGCCCGACCAGCAGGAAACAGACCAGCAGGCCGGCGAACACCGCCAGGACCCGGCCCAGGCCCAACTCGTCCACATTGACGAACCCATAGGGCCACCAGTGGGTCATAAGTCCGTGAACCAGCGTCCAGACGCCGAAGATCAGCGGGAACCCGAGCGCCTTCACCGGATCGATCCATCGCAGTCGGCCTCTCGGCGTGAACCACAGCCAGTCCAGCAGGAAGGCGGCGGGCATGACGTAGTGCAGCACCAGATTGACGCCCAGGGTCAGCCCCTCGGGGCTCCAGTAGGGGGCGATCATGAAATGATACACCACCCCGACGATCAGGATGTAGGTCGTCGCGGCGGCGCGGAAGGCCGGCGACGCCGTCCAGCGCGCCAGGGGTCTTGTGGGCTTCAGCAACGGCCCGGTCAGCGCCAGGGCGACCAGGATGTTGGTCAGTATGGTGAAGAAGCTGAAGTACTGGACGGTGCGCGTCACCACCGCCCAGCCGTCCGCCGGCCCCGCCATCAGCAGGTACTGCAGGACCAGCGCCGCCCAGCCGGTCACGGCGAAGGCGGCGCGCCAAAGACGCGGGCGATCCCGGTCACGCAACATGCGCGCCTCCCCTGATCAAGCGGCGGCCTTGTCCCACTGGTAAGCCGGATCCAGCCAGTCGCCCAGCCGCTCGCCGCGATCCAGGGCGTCCATCCGCTGCATCTCCTCGCCCGAGAGTTCGAAGTCGAAAATGTCGAAATTCTCACGCGCCCGGCTTTCCTTGGTCGTGCGCGGAATGGCGATGATCCGGTTCTGGATCAGCCAGCGCAGGGTGACCTGGCCGTTGGTCTTGCCGTGAGCCTCGGCGATTTCGGAGATCGTCCTGTCGTCGGCGATCTTGCCCTGGGCCAGGGGCGACCAGGCGGTGATCGACGACCCCAGCTCGGCCGCCGTCGCCACCAGTTGGTCGATCCCCAGATAGGGATGGTGTTCGACCTGGTTGGTGATCAGCCGCGCCTTGGACAGGCTCTGCGCCTGCCGGAACTCCTTGGACGGGAAGTTCGACAGGCCGATCGACTTGGTCAGACCCTGGTCCTTCGCTTCGTTCAGCGCCCCCAGAGTCTCTTCGAACGTCGGCGTCGGCTTGGGCCAGTGCAGCAGCAGCAAATCCGGCGTCGTGCCCAGGCTTTCGGCGGATTCCTTCGCCTGTTTCAGCAGGGCGTCATGGGTGAAATGCTCGACCCAGATCTTGGTGGTCAGGAAGATGTCCTCGCGGGCCACGCCCGAATCGACGATGCCTTCGCCGACCGCCTTCTCGTTCTTGTAGATCCAGGCCGTGTCGATGTGGCGATAACCGATCCGCAGGGCCTCCGCGACCATCCGGCGCGCGTCCGCCGGCTCCAGCTGCCAGGTGCCGAAGCCGAGCAGGGGGATCTCGACGCCATCGACGGTGATTGTGGGCTGATCGCCGTAAGCCATGGGGAAATCCTTCGTTTTCGGGAGCAGCACAGTTAGGCGCCGGCTCCGGTCTTCGTAACCCCTGCGTCGAACCAATCCAGGATTTCCTGCCACAGCGGCTCCAGCCCCTTGCGGAAGGCGCCCTCGTGGCCGACCCGTCGCACCCCATAGTCGGGGCCGTCACGCACCACGACCTCGGACGGGGCGTTGGGATAGGCTTTCAGCAGGGCCGCCCCCGTGCCCGGCGTGGCGATGGGGTCGTCCGGAAAGATCCAGGACCGGATCGGCGCCCGAACCGCATCGAACCCCTGGGGCTCCAGCGCGCCGGACTTCAGCTCGTCCAGGAAATAGGCCGGCTTCAGGCACCACCGTTTCCAGGTCTCGAACACCCCGCGCGGCAGGTCGGTCCCCCGCCACAGCCTGCCGGCGCGGACATAGCCGTGGCGTCGCAGATGGTGCGGCCCGAAACCGAACCAGAAGAACAGCTCGATCGGATTATAGGTCCGATGGTGTCCGCCCCACCATCCGGTCCCGACCGAGACGAAGGCGTGCCGCCCGATCTCGGCCTGGTTCGGCATGAAGCCGACGAAATGGCCCCCGACGCTGTGTCCGACGTGGAAGATCGGCAGACCCGGCGCCGCCTTCTTCAACGCCTTCAGCGCGGCCGGCATGTCCAGCCGACCCCAGTCGGGATAGTCCATCTCCATCGCCGCCAGATCCTCGGGCCGCGACCCGCCGATTCCGCGATAGTCATAGGTCAGGACCACGCAGCCCCGCTCGGCCATCCAGCGCGCGAACCGCGCATAGAAGCCGCGCGGAAACCCCGTGCCCGCCGAGACCAGCACCGCCATCCTCGGCGCATCGCCCCGGAACAGCGTCGCCTCCAGCGGCCAGCCGTCCAAGGCCTTGATGACCCGATCCTCAACCGCCCGCCCCATGTGGTTTCTGTCCGTTGTTATTTTCAACGGACCCTGCATGGTTTCCCCAACGTCAGGTCAAGCGGCGTCGTAGTCCTTCACCAGCCGCTTCGGCGCCACCTTGCGCCACCGCCTTTCCAGCGCCGCCTTCAGCCAGACGGGATCGACCGCAGCGATCCGCGCCAGCACGATCGGGTGGTCGCGGTAGTGGTCGGTGAAGTGAAAGGTCGCGGGGTCCATCTCGATCAGCAATTCGCGCTCATCCAGGTTATCCAGATGCACCACGATACTGTCGTCCAGCTTCGGACGCAGCCAGGTGAAGAACTTCCCCGCCACCTTGAACGATGGCTCGCCATAGGAGACGCCGTCCTCGACGCCGGGCAACGACAGCAACAGGGCGCGCACCTCGTCACGGGTCATGGCGCGATCAGCTCAAGCTCGGGAAAATAGGTACGATACCGCGCTCCGTCGCGCGTCAGCAGCCTGTATCCGGCGACCAGGGCGTGGGCGCCGATGAAGAAGTCAGGCAGGGGCGAAGTCCGAACACCGCCCCGCCGACGATAGGCCTGAAAAGCCTTGCCGGCCAGAAAGGCGGCTTCGAACGGCAGGCCTTCGCGATCAAACGGAGCCAGCAGTGCTTCCACCGTGTCTGCATTAAGAAACGGAATTGAGACCTCCGCATAGATGATCGGATTGATCACCAGCGCCCCTTCCGCATTCAGGATCGCTGAGGCTTGGCTCGCTGACCAGTCATGCCAAGACAGCGTCTCGTCGATCAGGTCGATCAGCACATTGCTGTCGATCAGAACCCTCATTCGCCCCGCGTCATCGCCATGACGTCGTCCGTCGTCATGTTCAGGGCGGAACGATACCGTTGCATATGCTCAATCAGTGCGCGCCCGCGGTCTTTCGCCGCGTGCGGTCGGTCGTTGGCCGCACGAATGGTCAGGACGCCGCTGTCGATCCGGACCGACAACTCGTCGTCAGGCCCGAAACCGGCCTGTTCCACCAGTTCCGCCGGAATAACGACCTGACCCTGAGCGCCGATCTTCATGACCCGATCATAACATCCCCGCCCTCAATAGGCGATGGCGATCCCGTCCTTGCGCATCTCGGTCGCCGCGCCATAGGTCCAGCGTCCGCCGGGGTTCATCTGCTTCATGATGTTCTGATAGCCGCCGAACCCGCCGTCCGGCTCGCCCAGGGTCCAGCCCATCGCTCGCAACTGCGCCTTGGTCGCCTCGGGCACGCCGCTCTCCAGGTGCAGCACCCCGGTCCCCTCCTGCGCCTGGCCGGTCGGTTCGGACGAGCCATAGTGTTGCCAGCGCGGCGCATCCCCCGCCGCCTGGGGTTCAAGCCCATAATCGACCATGTTGATGATGATCTGGGCCTGGCCCTGGGGCTGCATGGCGCCGCCCATGACGCCGAAGGCCATCCAGGGCTCGCCGTCCTTGACCGCGAAACCGGGGATAATGGTCTGGAACGGCCGCTTGCCGGGCGCATAGACGTTGGGATGGCCGTCGCTCAGGGCGAACAGCTCGCCCCGGTCCTGGAACATGAAGCCCAGCGGTTCCGACCCATTGTCCGGCGCCAGGCCCGAGCCCATGCCGCGATAGTTGGACTGGATCCAGCTGACCATCATCCCGTCGCTGTCGGCGACGCTGAAATAGGTGGTGTCGCCATGGTGCGGGGCGTCGCCGGGCATGACGCGGTCCATCACCCGGTCCGGCCGGATCAGCCTGGCCCGTTCGGCGGCATAGGCCTTTGAGTTCAGCCATTCGACCGGGGTCTTGGAGAATCGGTCGTCGGCGAACCAGCGCGCCCGGTCCTCGAACGCCAGCCGCTTGGCCTCGGCCTGGACGTGCAGCGAGGCGGCGGACTGGAAGCCCATGGATTTCAGGTCGAACTGTTCGCAGATGTTCAGGATCTGGTTGGTCGACAGGCCCTGGGTGTTGGGGCCCAGGCCGAAGACGTCCACGCCGCGATAATTGGTCTGGATCGGCTCGACCCATTCGGTGCGGTGGGCGGCCATGTCGGCGCGGGTCATCCAGCCGCCGATCCGCTTGAAATAGGCCTCGATGCTGTCGGCGATGGGGCCGTCATAGAAGGCGTCGCGCCCGCCCTCGGCGATCATCCGCAGGGTCCGGCCCAGATAGGGGTTGGCGAAGACCTCCCCCACCTTGGGCGTCGCCCCGCCGGCGGCCCAGATGCGCTTCCTATTGTCGTTCTCCTCAATGGGGATCACGCCCCGGTCGAAGGCCGCCATATTGCGTTCCAGGTAGTAGGCGATGACCTGGGGCACGGGCGCGCCCTGTTCGCACAGCTCGGCGACCGGCAGCAGGACATCCTTCCACGGCAGCTTGCCATAGCGTTGGTGCGCGCTCCACCAGGCGTCCACCGTGCCGGGCACATTCACCGTCACCGCCCCATAACGCGGCAGATAGCCTTCGATGGCCTTGGACCGCGCGGTTTCCAGGCTGAGGCCCCGCGGACTGGCGCCGGACCCGTTCAGCCCGACCACCGTCTTCTGTTTCGGGTCCCACAGCAGGCAATAGGCGTCGCCGCCGATGCCGTTGGCCACCGGCTCCAGGAAGCCCAGGGCCGCATTGATGGCGATGGCCGCGTCGATGGCCGATCCGCCGCGCCTCAGGGTGTCGATGCCGATCAGGCTGGCCGCCGGATGCGCCGTCGCCGCCGCCCCGTTCGCGCCCCAGACGGTTGAGCGGCCCATGAATTTCGGTCCCGTGACCCGGTCGCCGGTGCCGACCCCGGCGTAGGGATCGGCGGGACGGGCAGGGGC
>NZ_JMQR01000031.1:0-30202 GCF_000698025.1 Brevundimonas sp. EAKA
GACCCATCAAAGGCGTGATACAAGTGAAGATTGATGTCGCCTGAGGACGACGAGATGCCTTCTACGAGCCCTTCTGCACGGCCAGCGCCGCGTTGACTCCCCGAGCCAGGTCCTCTGCGGGTCCCTTGCCCCAATAGTGGACGAAATAGAACGCGGGGGTCTCCCCAATCATGTGATTGTGCAAAGCCACGACATGGATGTCTCCGGCCCGTAACGACCGGAGCACCGGCTGCACCTCCTCGGCGGTCATGATGAAGTCCCCGGCCACAGTCGCCATCGCGGTGCTTCCGGAGAAGGCCGCCCACGTCGTCAATCCCATCGATCCTCCGACTTCGACGCCATGCATGCGACCCGTGCGCGGCAAGGTGAACTTGACCACGCCACCGTTCAGCTCGGGATCGACTTCGAAATAGCGCCGCAATGAAGCGACATCGAACTCTCCGCCAACGGTCGGGGTGGATCCGGGATAGCGCCGTCGCGGTGTCGGCGTCTCCGCACGAACGGCTCGAATGGCGTCCCACACGGCCTTCACTCCCGTGGCCAAGTCGTGCGCCGGCCCCATGCCGCCGATGTGCATGAAATAGACGGGCGGATCGTCGAAGATGAAGTGATTGTGAAGACCGGTGACCTCCAAGCCGGCCGCGAAGGCGGCGTCCATGGCGGCCGTGATCTCGTCCTCGAACACCACGGTGTCGCCCATCAGCATGACATGGTCCTCGCCGTGCGCTTTGAAAGCGGCCCAGGAACCTAAACCGGCGGCCGGCGCGAGCGGGGCTCCGTCCACTGTCACCGGGACGTCGGTTCGCGACCAGGCGATGCGCACGACACCGTCGGGAGCCACGGTCGCCTGTACGCCGGCCGCGGACGAAATGGTCCGCCGTGTGTCGGATTGGGCAGCGCCCTTGGTCGCTATTATCGTCGGCGAGATCGCCATGACTGCCAGGATCTGAACCATATCTCTGCGGTTCATCGCACGCTCCATTTCTAAACTGATCATTGGATGCCTGGGAGACTACGTCGTTGCAGTCGCCCGATATTAAATCGCCGGAGGGAAAAAGACCCAGCCCGCCAGACCCGCGGCGGCCAGCACGACCAGGACGTTGAGCTTGTTCTTCCATGTGTAGAGCAACGCCAGGGCGACCGCGAAGATGGACACGCCGACGATCAGGTCCGGAACGCGCTGGGCTGTGACAATCGCCAAGTCGATCGTCGTGGCGGCGATGAGGCCAACCACGCCGGCTGAGACGCCTGCCAAAAAGGCATGCAGCCGCTTGGCTTCCAGCACCGATTCCAAACGGTCGTAGAAGATCAGCGAAAATGCGAATGCCGGCAGGAATATTCCGACGGTCATGGCTACGGCGCCGAGCGGTCCGCCGCCGAAATAGCCGACGAAAGTTGCGAAGATGATCAGAGGCGCCGGCAGGATGCCCGACAGCGCCAAGCCATCCAGAAACTGGCCATCGTTCATCCAGCCTTGACCCACGGCGTCGTTGCGGACGAACGGGATCGCGGTGTAGGCGCCGCCGAAAGTGAGGAGGCCGGCCTTCAAGCCGGAAACGAACAACAGCCAAACGGGCGCTTGTCCGGGGTCACCGATCGCCGTTTGGACCGCTGGCGCTGCGGCGTCGGGTGCCCAGAGCGTTACCAGAATCGTCAGAGCCGTCGCCGCGGCGGCGACAAGCGCAGCGAACACTCGCAGGCCGAGCGCCCATAGCGCGTAGATCGCCCCAGAGGCCGGAAGGGTGATCCAGAACGGAGCGCCGGCGAAGGCTGCCAGCCCGCAGATGATGGCGAGCATCCACAGGCGACCGTCCAGCAGGATATGCTTTCCGATCCGATGGACGGCGGCGACGATCAACGCGATCACCGCCGCCTGAACCCCCAGGAACGCCGCGCCGAGCGCGGTGTCGATCAGGGCGATACGGAAATAGAGCCATGACAGGGCCATCATGAGGAGAAAGCCGGGAAGCATGAAGCCCAGGCCAGCGAGGATGCCCCCGAGTCTTCCCTTGGCGCGCATCCCCAGGTGGACGCAGAGTTCGTGCGCCTCGGGGCCCGGCAGCACCTGCATCACTGCCAGCAGCCTGTTGAAGCGCTCGCTGGAGATCCAACGCTCGTCGTCGACCAGTTCACGGCGCACCATGGCGATCTGTGCGACCGGACCGCCCCAAGCCAAGAAGCCGAATTTTAGAAACCGAATGAACAACTGCGCATGGGTCAGGTGGGGCGGCGCGGCCTCCGGGCGCGGTTCTGTGAGATCGACCGTCGTATCGATGTCCGTTCCGGCGCTCATGCCGCTAGGCCTGGAGTCAAGCCGTGGACCTCGTTCCGACCAGGCCGACGCCCAATTTCAGGTGACCAATCGCAGGCGACCCAGGTCATACCACCTCCTCAACTCGCTAGCTCGTTCACCTGTATCATTTGCGGTCATCGAATGATACACCTTGGATATGACTTCGTTCCCCGGCTCCCGCGCCCCGTGGCTGCTGTTGATCCACCAACTGCCCGCCAAGCCCGCCTATCTGCGCGTCAAAGTCTGGCGGCGGCTGCAGGCGATCGGGGCGACTCCGCTGAAGAACGCCGTTCACGCGCTACCGCTTCGCGACGACACTGCAGCTCTATTCGACGACCTGCTGCGCGAGATCGCCGAGGGCGGGGGTGAGGCCATCATTTTGGAGGCTGCGCTGGTCGGTGGCTTGGGAGACGCGGACGTGCGAGCCCTGTTCGATGCGGTTCGCGATTCCGATTACGAGGATCTCGCCCGCGAGGCGCGCACGATCGACGACGGGCAGGTCGCCCGCGAGATTGTTCGCCTGCGCGCGCGTCTGGCCGAAATCGCGGCCATCGACTATTTCGGCGCCCACGGCCGGCAAGCTGCCGAAGCGGCGCTCGCGGACCTGGTGACGCGCTCGACGCGGCACCCTGACGTCAGTTCGACGTGTCAGGCGGTGATCGTGACCGCCGACCTGAGACAGCGGGTCTGGGTCACCCGGCGCGGCATCCATGTCGATCGTATCGCGTCGGCCTGGCTGATCCGGCGCTTCATCGACCCCGAAGCGACTTTCAAGTTCGTCGACGGCCAAGGCTACGAGCCTGCCGCGGACGAACTCAGGTTTGACATGGCGGATGCCGAGTTCACCCACGAAGGCGAACGCTGCACCTTCGAGACGCTGGTCGTGCGGACGGAACTAGACGACGACACCGCGCTGGTCGCGATCGGGGAGATCATTCACGACCTCGATATCGCTGACAGCCGCTTCAATCGGCCGGAGACGGCCGGCCTGGGCGCCCTGATCGCCGGGATTTGCGCCGGAACGGTTGATGACAACGAACGGCTGGCGCAGGGCTCCGTCGCCCTTGAACAGTTCCACGCCTACTTCAGCAGAGGGCAAAGGGGATGAACTTCGAGCCTCGGATAAACGTTCTCGCAACAGGTCCGACCACAGGAGGCCCAAGGATATGAAACTCGGCATTTTCTTAGCCATTGCCAGCTTAGTTGCCACGCCGAGTTTGGGCGTGACTCAAGACGTTCCGCCTTCCGCAACGGGCTCCGCCCTTTTGGAGCAATGCAGACGCGAGGCGCCCGAGTGCGGAGCCTATCTTCAGGGTATCCTCGATGAGTTGATCGTCCGTCGCGCCGTGTGCGGCGCCCCGAGATATGACCGTCAGCGTCTCCGCCAAGCTTATCTGCGCTGGGCCGAATCAGAGACTTATCTCAGAGACAAGCACATGGCGGCCGGAGCCAACGAGGCGTTGACCAAGGCGTGGCCCTGCGCTCGGCAGATCGATCCCAGCTCCAGCTGAGGGCCTGCTTGAGCCTGCCGACTTTGGCATGGCCGACACGGGCGTGGTCGGGAATATCGCCCTGATCTTCCTGCGGTCGACGATCCGTGTGTTGCGCTAAGCATTGCCCGTGCGGCCAAGGACTGGCGCGGGCTGATACATCGGTTCTGTTCGCGCCGTTAGCGGACCTTCCGAACTTTGCCATCGAGTCAAGAGCTGACACCAAATTAGGTTGAGCACCGCCAAGATTTCTTCCGACTACGGTTCGATCCCGCGAACGGGCGACCGAGTTTTGTCGAATAGCTATGTCGCCCGTTCACTCCTGCCAAAAACATGCCCGGCGTAGCTCGAGGCGCCCAGTCGTTCTGACCGCAGGAGTCCAGCTCGTTGGCGGTGTGCATAAACAGCCCGGACAGCTAGCCGAGCCCTTTCAATTCCGCTGCCCACATACGATCATCGCGGTATATCGCGACGATGAGCGGATCTGATCATCAAACCAGTGACGCAATCATTGCGACACACCATCTGAACGGCGGGGCGGGGCCCCCCTACGTCCGACGATGGCCGTGACGTCCGACCGCGAAAGGCGCGTCAGTTCGGCTCCCTCCAAACGCCCCCGTCGGTCGGCGCGCCTCCACCGACGGAGGAGCCCTTGGATGTTCACCGACTAAGCCCCCTCAACAGCGTGCGCCGCCAACTGATGGAGCAGCTGAAGGCCGAACTTGACCGTTCACAGCGGAATCCATTTCTCGTTCGGGAACTCACCCAGCGTAATCTACAGGTGGGAAATCGAATCTTCGAAGTCGAGTGCGGACCTGTCCGCTGAATCCTGGTGGCGCTGCTCCGGGGCGCCCTGCCGCTCGACCTCGAGACCTATCTCGTGGAGGTGGCCGGCCTTGTGGTCGGGGGGATCGCCGCCGCGCCACATGACCATCGCCGTAGGGCTGCTCGTCCTGTGCCTCGCGGCTTGGCAAATCTATCGCGTCTTCGCTTAGAAACGCGGCTTATGTTGGGGCGTCAGCACCCGGACGGCACTTCGCGCTGAACACGTTAAGTGCCTGGTGTTTCGAGTTGCTCCCAGCGCCTTGCAAGCAGCTTCGACGGCGCTGTGATCAGGGCGCGTCATCTGAAGCGACGATGCCGCCCTCGCCTTCAAGGCGGCCGATCTGCCGGACATCCTGGCGCGTGAACTTTAGCCTGACCCCGGCACCCAGGCCATCCCGCTCGTCGATCAGCAAAACGCCGTAGTAGTCGAGGCCACGCAGGAGGGCCGCCACGTCCTGTTCGGACTGGGTACAGGTGCTGCCGGCCTCTTCGATCTCATCAAGGGTCTCAGAAAGAAGGCCTGCGGCTCCAGCGAAATCAGCCCGGCTGACGCCAGCGAGGGCTCGTGCGGCAGCGACAAGGCGGCCGGGGATCCGTGTCGTGTTGCTCATGCGAAACGCTCCAGCTGATACCGAGCCCCTAGCCGGCGATCGTTCGAAAGTTGTGCCGGGACACAGTCTTGCCCGGGCGCGCGAAGGTCAAGTGTGAAAGGCCTCGCCGTTCTTAGATCAGACCCCCGCACGAGAACGACGGCTCCAGGCTGACCTTGGCCGCCTGCCGCCGCTTGGCTGGTTCACAGTATCAGCGTCAAAGCCCTACTCGCCAGCCGCTGGCCGGTGCTGATTGGGTCGCAGTCGCGCTCGTAATCCGGTACTTGCTTCATCCGGCAGCAAGCCCTTCTTTTCTTGGGGTGGTCGGCGTGCTCCCGGTCTTCGCCTAGGCGCGCGGTGTGTCTTGGGGTGTCAGCACCCGGACAGCGCGAGGTCGGATCGTGAAGATCACCGGCGTCTGGGTCACGATCTCCCCGTCCAGACTTACGGGATGGACGCGCCGGGTGTGTACTTCGAACCGGGTGCAGGCACCGACGCGCACCTGCGCGGCGAGCCCTTGCCGGCCGTGGCGGATCTTCGGCGCTATCAACAGGAGGCGAAGGAGGTCCGAGACTTCCAGGCTGTAGAGATCGAGCTGCCCGTCGTCGATCTGCGCCCTCGCCTCGACAGGCGTCCCGCCGCCATAGTAACGCCCGTTGCCAACGGAAATCTGAAATGTCTTCACTTCGATGTTCCACCCGGCACCGCGAATGTGCGCTGTGAAGGGCCGAACCTTCGTGAGGGCTTGCAGCGCGGCTAGGCCGTACGCCGCAGGCCCCAGCAACTTCTTCACCTTCGAGTGGACCAACTGCGTCACCAGCGCCGCCAAGCCGATACTGGCGACGTTGAAGAAGGCGTGGCCGTTGGCGATCCCGACATCGATCTCCCTGATCTGGCCGGAGTTCAGCAGATCAACTGCGCGGGCCAGATCCGTGGGTATTCCGAGGGTGCGGGCCAAGTCATTCGCCGACCCGGTCGGCAAGATGAGAAGCGGCAGACCCGTGTCGATCAGCGGCTGAGCGACCGCGTTTAACGTGCCGTCGCCGCCCGCCACTGCGACAGCGTCCACGAGATGCCGGCGTGTGTGGATCTGCTCACCGAGCTTCCAGTCACGATCCAGGGGCACGGTTTCGAACGAGTAGCCGCCCTCTTTCAGGGCGGCCTTCGCCGCCCCCAGCCCCTCGCGCCCGCGCCTCGACTGTGGGTTGGCGATCAGGAGCAGGTGGCGCCTCGGCCGTCGCGTGGTGCTACCGCCTAAAGCGCAATCCTCCACGGCGGCGGTCAAGCGCCCGGGAAACCGATCCCGGGCAGGCGGCCTGGCAGCAGGCGCGCACTGGGGGGAGAACGGCGACATCAGCGCCGCTGCCCAAAGAGCGCCAGGAGAAACTGGAACATGTTGATGAAGTTAAGAAACAGGCTGAGCGCGCCGTAATTGGTCGTCACCGAGCTGGCGGCCTCGTCGCCGCCGAGGTCGTAGTACGCGAGCTTGAGGCGCTGTGTGTCGTGGGCGGTGAGGCCGGCAAAGATCAGAACCCCCGGCGCACTGACGGCGAAACCGACCGCCGACGACTGCAGGAATAGATTGACCAAGCTGGCGATGATCAAGCCGATCACGCCCATGATCAGGAAACTCCCGAAACCAGTCAGGTCCTTTTTGGTGGTGTAGCCGACGAGGCTCAGGCCACCTAAAGCGGCGGGGGTGACGAGACTCTGATCTGTGTAGGTGAGCGCAAGGGCGCGAAGGCCACGATCATCCCAAGCGGGGTGTAGCCGCGCACCGCACCAGCCTCCATGACGAACAGCACGCCACGCAGCGACGGCAAGCTGCTGACGGCCCAGGCGGCTGCGGCCGAGGCGAGCAAGCCAAGGCCGAGCTTGGTGTAGACCCCCAGCATGTGGCTGCGCAGGCCCGCGTCCACGGAAGCGTCGAGCGCCAGGGTCTTCGTCCTTTGTCTGGCGGTCGGAAGGAAGGGCTTGCATGATCTATGTCACGATTGGCGTTGCGTTGTTAAGGGTTGCCCCCGGCGCAGCGCCGGGGCCTATCGCCACTTGGCGGCATCGGCTTGATTTCGAGCGCCACGAGCTTATCGGTAAGCCGCGCTTTGCGTTCCTGAAGCCGTTGCAGCCTCTCGGTGCGACTCTTGGGGCGTTCCTCCGCGATCGCGCTTCGCAGCTTGTTGATCTCGGCCCTCACACGGTCGGCGAGGTTCAGATGTCTCAAGGCAGTCCTCCTCATGGAGAGGCTATCGCCCCTTGGCGGCAGCACTCCCGATCAAGGAGGACCGACATCACTATCGACCGGAGGCTATTACTGCCGAGCTCGAATTGCACTGTTCTTTCCCATTATCTGCCGCGGCGGGCTCGAAGCGGTGCAGTTATGTTCCTCCTCAGGATCGCATCCGCTTGATCGCCCGCCCGAACGTCGAGTTCTTGCGCGGGACCTATGCTGGTGGCCTGACAGTAACTGGTCAGCACTGGACGGACAACTGGACTGTAGTGCACCACCCCGCCCCAACGTCCTGCCACAGTTCAGGCAGTCAAGAACTCGACCTCGCCAGTCTCCATCGCGTACATCGCTCCGACGATCTTGATTTCTCCAGCCTGTTCCATCTCGGCCAAGATGGCGCTTTCGGCACGCACCCGCTCGACGCCCAGCCTGACGTTCTGCTCGGCGACCCAGCGGACATAGTCGGTATTTGCGCTGGTTCGGGTGCCTTCGAAGCCATCCGTTCTGAGCGTAGCTGGCCGGATCTTACCCAGAAGCGCGGTGATGTGGCCCATCTGGACGCCGTCAATGGCCCCCATGACCGCACCGCAAAGCTCGTGACCCATGACGACCACGAGCTTGGCGCCCGCGACCTTGCAGGCGAACTCCATGCTGCCGAGGATGTCCACGTTGACGATGTTGCCTGCCACTCGCGCCACGAACATGTCGCCTATGCCGCGGTCGAACACATCCTCCACCGGAATCCGAGAATCGAGACAGGACAGCACCACCGCCTTCGGATACTGACCGGCGACTGCGCGGCGGACCTGTTCGTTGTGGTTGCGAAGGGTCATCTCGCCACTCACAAAGCGATGGTTGCCCTCCGTGAGCAGGGCGATCACCCTGTCCGGCGTCAGGTTGGCTTGCTCCTCCTTGGTGAGGACCTCCTCGACAAGGCCCTGCTTTTCCACCTTCGCAATTTCGGATCCGGTCTGCATTGTTCTCTCCCTTGATCAAGTCACCCTGACGGGGGCGATGGTGTCTCCAACCTCGCGAGCCGGCGGCCCGTGCCGTTTCAGCCAGTCGCTCACAGACTCCATGTCGGCGAACAGCATGTCCTCGCTGATCAGGTCAGGGACAATCTTCAGGTCCCGCAGCATGGCGAGGGGCTGTTCCTGAACGCCTGTGAGGGCCACCTGGGCACCCTTCTGGAGCAGGTCGAAGGCGACCTGCTCCAGTGCGTAAAGCCCTGATTGGTCGATATAGGGAACCTCTTCCATGCGGATCACCAGCAGCGCGGCGTTCGCGTCGACCGTGCTCGCCATCTCCCGGAATCGCGATGCGGAGCCGAAGAAGAGTGGTCCGTACATGTGCTTGATGTAGATTTGTCCTGGATGGGCGTCGAGTGCCTTCTCTTCGTCGGCCCAAGGCTGATCGGTGAGTTCGCCGACATGGGAGTTCGCCTCGGTCAGGTCGCTCATCTTCTTCATGAATAGAATGCTGGCCAGGACCACGCCGATCGCGACGGCATGAATGAGGTTTCCGAACACGGTCATACCCATGACGATGAGCAGCACGGCGGCGTCGGCACGGGGTATCCGGACGAGATGCCGGAAGCCCTTGTAGTCTATGATGGCGAGACCGACCGGAATCAGAAGCCCGGCAAGAACGCTTAGAGGTATGTAGCCGGCGAACCGGCCGAGCCCGAGGAGCACGGCCAGCAGGAACAGGCCATGCACAACGCCGGACAGCCGCGTCGTTCCGCCCGCATTGATGTTGACCACCGTTCCTTTCGTGGCGCCGGCGCCGGGGATGCCGCCGAAGATCGCCGCGACGCTGTTCCCGATGCCTTGTCCGATCAGTTCGCGCCGGCTGTCATGCTTGGTCTTGGTGATGTTATCGGCGATCACCGAGGTCAGCAGGGAGTCGATTGAACCGAGCAGTGCCAAGGTGACACCGAACCCGATGATGAGCGGATAGTGCTCGGGCGACACAGTGAACATCTGGCCCAGCTGCAGCCCGGGAATGACGCTGGGGATTGCACCCACATTGGGCACGTCTAGGTCCGCGAAAACAGCGACCAACGTGCCCACCAGGAGGGCCGCGAGCACGTTTGGCACCGCTTTGGTCACACGCGGGAACAGATAGTACACCGCTACGGTGATCGCCCCCAGCATCACCGCGCTCCAGTTCACGGCGGCGATCGGTTCTGCGATGTGGGTGAAGACCTCCAGCGGCGCTTTTGGCGACGCGGAGCCGAGGAACGGCCAGATTTGGAGCACGATGATGATCAGCCCGACACCGCTCATGAACCCTGACACGACGGGATAGGGGAAGAACTTGACGTACCTGCCGACGCCAACAAGTCCGAGCAGGATTTGCAGGACGCCGCCGCAAAGGAAAGCGAGCAGAGCGATCCCCAGTCCCGCCTCCACGCTGCCGGTCGTCGCGACAGCCGTCGCCACCACGGAGGCTGAGACGACGGTCATGGGTCCGGTCGGACCCGACGCTTGCGTACGGGTGCCGCCGAGTGCCGCAGCAAGGATTCCGAGCGCGATGGCGCCGTACAAGCCTGCGGCTGCGCCGAGCCCCGATTGCACACCGAATGCCAGCGCGAGCGGCAAAGCGATGACGCCGGCCACTAGCCCGCCGGACAGATCGCCCTTGAAATAGGCAAGCTTATAGCCTCCGGGCAGAGTGCGTCCCGGCATGTTGGGTGAGGCAATCATAGCTTCCTCGTTGAGCTTGCCGCCCGAAGGTCCGGTGCAAGCCATCAACCCTGGTTGGTGCGCGATCAGGGTACGGTCACCCTAATCTCTTACGCCCTGGCACGCCGCATGCATATGTGAATGGCCTTGACGAACCGCAGCGTGCTTTCCTTGTGCGGGACATTGCCAGCAAAAACAATCCTTGATCGCCGGTCGCTCCTTCTTGAGCCGAGACAGGCGCGTCGGATCGGGAAGCTTGCGACTACCCTCTCTCTCCGGATCTCGCTGTTTGACAAGCGGCGAGCAGCGATTAGCCGCTCAAAGGAACTGCTCATAAACCTCTCCATGGACTGAATCGAAGCTCGCGAGCGCAAGTCGAAAGCGCCGGCGTGTGAATTCGACGCGGTCCGACATAGAAAGAGCTCTGAAGCTCTAACTAGAGGAGCCCGGTCCCGCGAGGATCAATTTGCTGCCGCGCGTCAGCATTCGAGCCAATCGTAAAGCCTTTCTTTCTTGCGACAGCACAGCCTATCGAGGAAGTTGTGGTGGATCTGAGCGCAGCTCTCTGGTCAGTCGATCAGTTTGCCAATGAACGGTCGCGCGCGTAGCTGTTGCCGCGAGCGATGCTCCGTTGTGGAAGCGCCGTCGGGCGTGAGTGAGGCGTGGGACCGCAAAGCCTGCGCAGGCTGAAAAAGCAGGACCCGGCTCCCATCCAATGACCCACGAAAGTTTCTCTGGGTCACACTGCTGATACCGGTACCGGCGCGGAGCTGTCCTTCGACCCACAGCGCCAGCTCCCCTTTCGCCGGCCCCGTCGCGCTTACCGCCGTCCAGAGTTGCACGTCGCCGTTGGCATGCGTGGGAGCCGCCAAGAGCGCGACTGGCCTTGCTCCTGCTCTCAATTGGCGCCAAGGTTGTCGTGGCGGAGGCCGTGGGCTGGGAGAAGTCCCCCGTGGTGGTTTTACTGTCGGTAACTGCGGCATTGCTGGGGGCGGGGTCGTATACTTCTGATCAAGACGAAAGCGGCCACGCCAGCCGTGGCCCCGTAAGGCTGCTGGCAGACCCGCCGGGATCTGAGCGCCAACGCAACCAAACCGGAGCGAGGATATGGAGATTTGGATCCCGCTGATTGGCGGTCTCGCGTTGCTGATCGCGGGAGCGGAATTGCTGGTCCGCGGCGCCGTCCGCCTCGCCGAAGGCATGGGCGTGTCTTCGCTGCTCATCGGCCTGACGATCGTAGGGTTCGGCACGTCCACCCCCGAACTGGTCACCAGCGTTGAGGCCGCTCTGCTGAACTCTCCCGGCATCGCGGTTGGCAATATCGTCGGCTCCAACATATTCAACGTTCTCATCATACTCGGCGCATCGGCTCTGATCTGCCCCATAGCGGTGTCATCGACTGCTCTGCGCCGGGACGGCTCTTGGGTGATCGGCACAGCATTGTTACTGGCGCTCGTCGGTGTGATCTGGACTTTAGATCGCTTCGTGGCAGCCGGTCTGCTTGTGCTGTTGACCGTTTATCTGGTCCGCGCGTGGCGACAGGAGCGCCGCGTGCCGCGCGGTGGAAGCGAGCACACCGCGATTTTCGACAAGGCCGAGGCGCTCGAACAACTTGATCCGGGCTTGCGGCCGGGGGCGGCGGCCAAGCCGAAAGCTTGGGGTTGGGGGCTGCCGCTGGGCCTGTGCCTCGGCGGCCTGGCCCTGCTTGTGTTGGGCGCAAGCAACTTTGTGACAGCGTCGGTTGAGCTGGCCCGTCTGCTCGGGGTGAGCGAAACAGTCATAGGGCTGACTATCGTGGCGGCCGGCACCTCGATGCCGGAACTGGCGACATCGACGATCGCGGCCCTGCGCAAGCAGGGGGATGTCGCAATCGGCAATGTGCTCGGCTCGAACATCTACAACGTCCTTGGCATCGGCGGGGTCACGGCCCTTATCGCGCCGACCGCCGTCCCGGCGCAGATCGCCGGTTTCGACAGCTGGGTGATGGTCGGCGTCTCCCTCCTGCTCCTCCTGCTGCTTTGGTCCGGTCGACGGCTCAGCCGTCTCGAAGGTGTGTGCCTGATTGCCGGCTACTTGGCCTATGTATGGTGGATCTGGCCGAAATGATCCACGGCGACCAGGGACGCTCACCCGGTGATTGGAGGTTTGTGACGCGTACTCCTCACATAATGCGACCAGGCCTGAGCGCTCCTCGCGCCCTGGAGTATGCAGCTGTTCTCGGCAGCGGTTTAGCGCTCTGGCTGTTGCTCAATGAGGGCGACCTCGCAAGCCTGATTGTCGGCGTGCCTGCCGCGCTGATCGGGGTGGCCCTGTCTCGCCACCTTCCCGCGGCGGCGAGAAGCCGCGTGTCCGCGCGTGGACTGCTTGAATTCATCGTCTATTTCCTGTGGCAGGCCGTCATCGGGGGGTGGGACGTTGCGCGGCGCGCCTTGGGACCGCGCGGCCGGGTTCAACCCGGCTTCGTGTCCTATTGTATGAGCCTGCCGCAGGGCCTTCCGCGTGCGGTCTTTCTCGAAACCTTGACGCTCTTGCCCGGAACCCTCAGCGCCGATGTCCAGGGTGAAGAGATGCGTATGCACGTCATCGACATCGATGCTCACTCTCAAGAGCAGATCATGGACTTGGAGAATCGGGTCGCGCGACTGTTCAGCCTGGAGGATGATCGCCCATGATGTCGACGGTGGCGACGATCTTCGCAGCCCTCCTGATACTCGTCACCGCCGTCGCCTTGATGCGCGTGGGCCGCGGTCCGACGACAGCGGATCGGATGCTGGGGCTGCAGCTGTTGGGCACAAGCCTCACGGCGCTCGCCCTCCTGCTCGGCGTCGCGCTCGATCGGCCGCGTCTGTGGGACATCGCGTTGGTTTTCGCGGTACTCGCCTCGCCCACCGCAGCCGTTTTCATCGCAAGCATGCGGCTGCGGACGAGATCCACCGAGAGCGATAGCGCATGAACTGGGCCGAAATCCTGGCGACTTCACTGTTCGCCGCAGGCTGCTTTTTCTTCGTCGGCGGGGCGGCAGGGCTACTACGCTTCCCGGATGTATTGACGCGGCTTCACGCGCTCACCAAAGCTGACAACCTTGGGCTTGGTCTCATCGCCTTGGGAGCCGCAACCTTCGCCGACAATGGGTGGGGTGCGCTGAAGGTTCTTTTGATCTGGCTGGTGGTCATGCTCACGAGCGCGACCTGCGGCTACCTGCTCGCAGACCAGACGCACGCCTCTGACCTGGAGAAGCCGAAGTGACGCCTCTCCTGCTTCTCGATTTCGTCCTCGGAACTGTTGTTCTGGGGCTGGTGGCCGCCATGCTGTGGAGCGGCAGCCGCGCGCGCATGACCATGCTGTTCATCGGCTTCGGCGGCGTGGTGGCCCTGATCTGGATGCGATTGGGCGCACCTGACGTGGCGCTGGCGGAAGCCGCAGTCGGCGCTGCGCTCACCGGCGCGTTGATACTGCGGGCTCAGGCAAGCGTGCCGTCGCCTCTGCTTGAACCAAGCCGACCCTGGATCATTCGGGGTTTGGTGGCGGGGCTTTCGGTCGCCGTCTTCGGCGCGCTGGCCTGGGCGTTGATCTCGTTGGACTGGAAGGCACGGCCTGGGCTGGAGCGTGTCGTCGAGGCCCGTTTGCCTGAGAGCGGCGTGACCAACCCTGTGACCGCCGTGCTGCTGAACTTCCGAGCCTATGACACCTTGCTGGAGATGGCGGTTCTCCTGATCGCGACAGCGGCCGTATGGTGTCTGGGCCGCAGCTCCGAAACACCCCAGCTGCCGCCTGACGATCCCTTGTATCTGGCGCTGCTGCGGCCGCTCGTTCCCTTGCTCTGCATCGTGGCAGGCTATCTCTTGTGGCTGGGGGCCTTTGCGCCCGGCGGCGCCTTCCAAGCCGGCGCAGTCCTGTCGGGCGCGCTTCTGCTGTTGCTCGTCGCCGGTCTGCCGCGGGCACCCGGCCAGATGGATACGCTCCGGCTGCGCGCCACCATCGCAGCAGCACTGCTGGTTTTCTTGGGCGTCGCCGCCGCGACGGCGATGTCTGAGGCCACGCTGCTTCAGTACCCGCCCCACCGCGCCAAAGATCTGATCTTGGTCATCGAAGCGGCGCTCACCCTATCCGTAGCCTACACCTTCCTGGTTCTCTTCCAGGGTGGCCGGCCCCCGCCTCGAGAGGTGCGCGCATGACGGTTTCGTTAGGGTACGCCCTCCTCGGCGCAGCCGTATTGGCGCTGTCGATCTACCCACTGGTCCTGGCGCGCGATCTCCTCCGGCGCATCGTCGCCGCAAACGCGTTCGGCACCGGGATCTTCTTGATCCTGGTCGCGCTTGGGTTTCGCGGCGAAGGCGCAACGCCCGATCCTACGCCTCACGGATTGGTGCTGACCGGCATCATCGTTGCGGTAAGCGCCACCGGGCTTGCGTTGGCCCTCGCGGGGCGGATGCATGCCGCCGGCGCAAGGCTTGAGGATGTCTGACAGCGTCAGCGCCCTACTTGCCGGTGTCGACTGGGCGGCCGTTGCCATCCTGACTCCCCTTGCCGGCGGCGCCGCGGCGTTCGTACTGCCGGACCGCGCCCGGGCAATTGGGGTCGCGGCGAGCGTTACGACGGCGGCGGCGGCGGTCGCTCTGGTCTGGCTCATCGCGACAGCAGGGCCTTACGATCTCGCGGTAGGGGGGTGGAGCGCGCCGCTCGGTATCCGGATTGCCGCTGATGGCTTGTCGGCCGTCCTGATCGGCATGACGAACCTGGTTGGCGCGAGCGTCGCCGTTCACGCAGCCTTGACTGGCAGACAGACAAAACCTGTCGCCGAGGCCGGCGTTGCAGCCTGGGGTTTCTGGCCGCTCTGGCTGCTGCTCCTGGCGGGGCTGAACGCGCTCTACCTCTCGGCGGACATCTTCAACCTCTATGTCACGCTGGAGATCATTGGCCTCTCGGCGGCTGGCCTGGCGGCGCTCTCAGGTAAGGCCGAGGCCTTCAAGGCCGCCATTCGGTACTTGCTTGTGGGGATCATTGCCTCGCTCGTCTACCTGCTAGGCGTCACTCTGCTGTTCGCCCAATACGGGGTCCTCGACCTCGGCGGCTTGCGCGCCGTTATGGTACCTGCGCCCGCCACCCAGTTCGCCATGGTCGCCATGCTCGCGGCCCTGGCGATGAAATCGGCGCTCTTTCCCCTTCACGGCTGGCTTCCGCCGGCCCACGGCAACGCCACATCGCCAGTCAGCGCCTTGCTATCGGCGCTTGTCGTAAAGGCGAGCCTTTACATGGCCGTGCGGCTCTGGCTGGACCTCTACCAGCCCGCTGGAGTCGGCGGCGAAGCCATCGCGACGGTCCTTGGCGTGCTCGGCGCCTGCGCTGTCCTTTGGGGTGGTGTTCAAGCCCTCATCGCCAAGCGTCTTAAGCTGGTGGTGGCGTACTCGACCGTGGCGCAGGTTGGCTACCTGTTCATGTGCTTTCCATTGTGGGCGGATGGCCGGGAGGCTCTTGCAGCCTTCGCCTATCTGGCGGTGGCTCACGCGTTTGCGAAGTCCGCACTCTTTCTGGCCTGTGAGCAAGTTCAGCGCACCCTCGGCGACGACCAAGTCTCCAGTCTTTCCAAGCCTGAACTGCCGGGCGCGGTGAAGGTCACGTTCGCGCTCGCAGCGGTCAGTTTGGTTGGCTTGCCGCCGAGCGGAGGATTCATCGGCAAGTGGCTATTGCTGGAATCCACCCTCTCGCACGGTCTTACCGTGTGGACCGTCATCGTGCTCTGCGGAACTCTTTTGTCGGCTGCGGCCATGGCCCGGGTCCTCGCGCGATTCTTCGCGCCCGAAGGGCAGGCTGCCGCCCACCCACAGGTGGTCGGCGACGCAGCATCATGGCGATTCTCCCTGACGCCACTCCTACTTGCCGTTGCGGCCGTCGGCATCGGCCTGCTGGGGGCGTGGCCTGTGGAACTGGTCGGCATTGTGGGGACTGCGCAGTGAGCGGCGCCTGGTTACCGTTAGTCGTGCTCAGCATCTCGCTGATCGCGGCGCCGCTGATCTTCGCGACCGCCGAGCGGCGCGTCGTGCTCAGGACGACGATCAATCTCTGCGCCGCCGTGCTGAAGTTGGGGCTCGTCGGCTATCTGGCTTGGCAGGTCGCCTTCGAGGGCGCCCGGTATGCGTGGCGCTGGCCGATGGCGGCTGGCTTCGACCTCGTGCTCCAAGTCGATGCGCTGGCTCTGCTCTTCCTGTCGCTCTCCGCCGGGTTGTGGCTGCTCACGACAATCTACGCGATCGGCTACCTTGAGGATGGCCCGCATCGCAGCCGGTTCTTCGGGTTCTTCAGCCTCTGCGTGGCGGCCACGACGGGGATCGCCCTTGCCGGCAATCTGTTTACTTTCCTAGTCTTCTACGAACTGCTGACGCTGGCGACCTACCCCCTTGTCGTTCATCGCCAGACTCCCGAGGCGTTGCGTGGCGGGCGGATCTATCTCGCCTACACTGTAACCGGGGGCGTGCTGCTGCTCGTCGGAACAGTTTGGCTAGGATCGGCAGCGGGCTCCCTCGACTTCGTCACCGCCGGAAACCCGGCCCTGGCCTCAGTCGATCACATCACACTCATCGCCATTTTCGCGCTGCTGGTGGCGGGTTTGGGCGTTAAGGCGGCGCTCTTTCCGGCTCACGGGTGGCTGCCCCAGGCGATGGTGGCGCCGGCTCCGGTGAGCGCGCTCCTGCACGCCGTTGCCGTGGTCAAGGCTGGCGCCTTTGGAATCATCCGTGTTGTCGATGAGGTGTTCGGTATCGCCTTGACGGTCAAGCTCGGACTGGCGCTGCCGCTGGCCGGGCTCGCGGCCTTCACCATCATCTACGGCTCATTGCAGGCTCTTCGCCAAGACGATCTGAAACGTCGGCTGGCCTATTCGACCGTGAGCCAGGTGTCTTACATCGTGCTGGGTGCCGCGCTCTTCAGTCCCTTGGCCCTGATCGGCGCCCTGATGCATCTCGTGCATCAAGGCCTGATGAAGATCACGCTCTTCATGTGCGCGGGCAACATCGCTGAGGCGGTCCACCTACATAAGGTGAGCGAACTCGATGGAATCGGCCGCCGCCTTCCCTGGACGATGGCGGCCTTCACGATCGCTTCGCTGGCCATGATTGGCGTACCGCCGCTCGCCGGCTTCGTTAGCAAGTGGTACCTCGCCGCAGGCGGCATTGACGACCAAAGTGCTTGGGTGGTGCTCATCCTGCTCGCCAGCAGCGGCCTCAACGCGCTCTATCTCTTGCCAATCCTTCACCGCGCCTGGTTCAAGGTTCCGACGGCGGCGACGATGGTAGCGGCGAGCGGACGCCTCGAGATCAAGTGGACCCTGCTGGCGCCGCCTTTAGTGACCGCCGCGCTGGTCATCGGTGTGGGACTGTTCGCCAATGCACCGTTCAGTCCGCTAAGCTGGGCACGCCTGATCGCCACGGGGGAGATCCCGCGGTTTCCAGAAGGACTGATCCGGTGACGGGCGAAGCTTGGCTGATCCTGGCGTCCATCCTGACCCCACTCACGCTGGCGGCGCTAGGCGCATTCCGGACGTTCCGGCGGTGGCTGCCGGCTCTCTGCCTTGCTGCGCCAGCTCCGGCGCTCGCAGTCGCGTTGGCGTGTCCCGAGACGACCGTGAACCTGCCCTGGATCATGCTAGACTCGCGGCTGACATTAGACGCGCTCGGTCGCACCTTCCTGACGCTTTTTGCGGTTCTGTACGCGGTCGCGGCATGGCACAGCTTCTTCTACCTTCGGCGAAAAGAACGGCGCCAGAGCTACGCGGTCGTCTTTCTGCTCGCCATGGCCGGAAATTTCGGCGTGGCGCTGGCCGGCGATGTCGTGACCTTCTACGCCTTCTTCGCGCTGATGAGCTTCTCCGCCTACGGCCTCGTTGCCCACGATCGGGAACCCGCCTCAATGAGAGCGGCACGAGTTTACCTTGTTCTTGTCGTCGTGGGCGAGTTGGCGCTCTTCGGCGGCGCGGTGCTCTCGGCTGCTGAGACGGGGACGGATTTCGGTGCAAGCTTTCAGCCGCCGCCTCTGGGCCTGGCGCTCGTGGGCCTGGCCTTTGCAGTAAAAGCCGGGCTGGTTCCGACGCACTTCTGGCTGCCCCTCGCCCATCCGGCCGCCCCCGCGCCAGCGAGCGCCGTCTTGAGCGGGGCCATGATCAAGGTCGGCCTCCTGGGCGCGCTGCGCTTCATGCCGCCGGAGGGACTCGGCGCCGCCAGCGACCTCCTGGTGTTGCTTGGATGTGCGACGGCGATCTACGGTGTGGCCGTCGGGGTTCTGCAGACCAATCCAAAGACGGTGCTGGCCTACTCCAGCATCAGCCAGATGGGCCTGATCGCCGTCGGTGTTGCGCTCGCCACGGACGCCAGCGCATCAGATGCGGCGGTGGCCGCGACGCTTGTCTTCGCTTTACACCATGGGTTCGCGAAGGCGGCGCTGTTCCTCGGTGCGGCCGCGCGCCCGAAAGCCTTCACAGGCTGGCGCTGGAAACTCCGCATCGTTGGGCTGGTTCTGCCGGCGATCGCCCTCGCCGGCGCACCATTCACCAGCGGGGCGATCGCGAAAGGAGCCCTGAAAGCACTCGATGTCGGACCGGGGTGGATCGACCTCTTCCTCTCCCTCAGCAGCCTGGGGACAACGTTGTTGATGGTCAGGTTCGTCTCGCTGATGCTGAAGCAGGACGGCGCAGAGGCGCCCGGCACCCATCTGCCCTGGGCAACCGCGGTCGCAGCATCAACCAGTTTTGTCTGGCTTTGGCCGCCTGCCGCCGCTTGGCTAGGCCACAGCATTAGCGGCAAAGCCCTGCTCGCCAGCCTCTGGCCCGTGCTGATCGGGGCCGCCGTCGCACTCATCATCGGGCGGTTGATTCATCCCAGCGGCAAGCCCTTGATTCCTCCGGGCGACGTGCTGGTGCTCCTGGAGCGGTTGAAGCCCTCATGGGCGGGGCGTTCAGCGCAACGAGCGTCGCCTGGTGAGGCCTGGGCGCGCCGGAGCGACAAGAGCGTCGAGATTGCCGATCGCGCCGAACGCGCCACTCAGACCTGGAGCTTCGGCGCTCTTCTGCTCGTCCTGTTGGGTGCCACGCTCTTCGCAGCGGCTGTCGTCGCCCCATGGTGACCCAGTGCTACACTGCATCGGTATCGGTCGGCTTTTCGACCCCATCTCGCTAAAGGCTCGTTATAGGAATGCTGGCCGACGTCCTCACCTCACAAATGTTCTGGATATTCTGCGGCGTCGGCTTCTTTGCCCAGCTGATCGACGGCGCGTTGGGGATGGCCTACGGCGTAGTCTGCATCGCGGTTCTGTCGGCGCTGGGCGTTCCCCCTGCCGCGGCCTCGGCTGTCGTCCACGCCGCCGAGGTTTTCACGACGGCGACCGCTGCGACCAGCCACGCGGCGCACAAGAACATCGACCGTCGTCTGCTCCTTCGACTGGCGCCCGCGGGCGTGGCGGGGGGTGTCCTGGGAGCCTACGTGCTCACCGCAGCGCCGAAGTATCTGATCGGCCCGTTGCTTGCAACCTACCTTTCGGTCGTTGGCGTCTATCTTCTTGTCCGCGCCTTCAGGAAGGTCCAGCTTCACAATCCAAAGGCAAAGTGGGCCATTCCCCTAGGGGCCGCCGGCGGATTCTTGGATTCATGGGGCGGCGGCTGGGGCCCGATTGTGGCGTCAACGCTCATGAGCGGAGGTCACGCGCCGCGCCGCGTCATCGGAACGGTGAGCGCCGCGGAGTTCTTCCTGACCAGCGCGATTTCGGCGACCTTCCTGGTGGCGCTGCTCCGGGGCGCCCTGCCGCTCGACCTCGAGACCTACCTCGTGGAGGTGGCCGGCCTTGTGGTCGGGGGGATCGCCGCCGCGCCGTTCACCGGATTGGTGGCGCGGGTGGCTCCGCCGCGCCACATGACCATCGCCGTAGGGCTGCTCGTCCTGTGCCTCGCGGCTTGGCAAATCTATCGCGTCTTCGCTTAGAAACACGGCTTATGTTGGGGCGTCAGCACCCGGACAGCGCGAGGTCGGGTCGTGAAGATCACCGGCGTCTGGGTCACGATCTTCCCGCCCAGACTTACGGGATGGGCGCGCCGGGTGTGTGCTTTGAACCGGGTGCAGGCACCGACGGCCACCTGCGCGGCGAGCCCTTGCCGACCGTGGTGGATCTTCGGCGCTATCAACAGGAGGCGAAGGAGGTCCGAGACTTCCAGGCTGTAGAGATCGAGCTGTATATCCGCACGGTATAGCGCGGAGCTGCCGCGACACTGCCTCGCGACTGCGGGCTGATTACCCGGTTGCGGCTGCCGGCGTCTGCCGCGCGGTGAGAAGCAGCGCACCGATCGAAAGCGACGCGGGCAGAACCGTCGTTATGAGAGGGTCGCTCCAAGTCAGATCAAGGCCAAGCTACGCTCCGCTGCTGATCGCCATCCCCCTCCGAAACTACCCTGCAATGACGGTAAGAAGCGTTGCAGGGACCTGCCAACAGTCGCGACTGCGCTGGCGAGCAGTGCCGCGAACCGTCTCGAATCCTGTTCGGCCAACTCGTATTTCCGCGATTGGTCGAGCGGCGGCTAGCGTCGGCGGCCGAGAGTTCGCCGTTGCTCAGATGGGACGGGCCACAAACCGTCCATCGGTCCTCGAACGTGGAAAGAGTCGAGTCGTCCTGGGGGAGCCCCGGTGAGCGGCAACGTGCCAACCCCACCCACTTCCGAGCTGTCGAAGTCAGATCCAGTGCGCGCGCTTGAAGCGCACGAAGAGGCCTGTACAGATGACGGCGTTGACGAGGAGCACTGCCGGATATCCCCAAACGCTTTTCAACTCGGGCATGTAGTCGAAATTCATGCCGTAGATGCCCGCGACTGCGGTAGGCACCGCTAAAATCGCAGCCCAGGCCGCCAGTTGGCGCGTAATGACGCCTGTTCGCTGCTGCTCCAACAGGTTGCTGAACTCGAACACCGACGAGAGCACCTCTCGCAATCCATCGACCATTGCCTGCACGCGGCGGACATGGTCCAGGACATCGCTGAAGTAGGGGCGCGTCTCGAGATCGATTGACGGGAGATCTAGGCGCGTCAGCTTGGCGACGACGTCTGCGGTGGGCGCGAGCACCCGTTGGAAGCGGATGAGCTGGCGCCTGATCTCGAATATCCGGTTGATCTCGCTGCGTGTCAGGAAGTGATCCAGGGTGCGCTGTTCCATCCCCAGCACTTCCTCTTCCAAGGCCTCGCCGAGAGGAAGATAGCCGTCGACGATGTAGTCCAGGATCGCGTGAAGGACGTAGTCCACACCGTGCTTCAGCAGGGCGGGTGCCGCTTCCAGTTGTTGCCGAAGCGCAGTGTAGCCCCGCAGCGAGGTGCGCCGGACGCTTATGATGTGGCTATGCCCTACGAAGATCGAGGTCTCGCCATACCGGATCTGCCCATCCTCAAGCGCCGCAGGCCTCGCGACAATGAAAAGCTGGTCGCTGTAAACATCGAGCTTGGGCAGTTGATCTCCCTTGGCGGCGTCCTCGACCGCGAGAGGATGCAACCCATACCCTTCCTGCAGGATGCGGAGCTCGTCGGCGGTCGGATCCAGCAGTCCGATCCAGACGAACTGAGACTTGTCTCCAGGGTAGTCGATCCGTTCGTCGATCGAGACGGAACGGACCCTTTTTCCGTGGGCGTAGAGATGGGCGGCGACGACAGGCATGGACGGACTGGTAGCGTCATCTTCCCACGAGGCGAACCCTTAATGTTTCGCCTGTGGAACCTTTCGTCGAGGCCATAAAGCACGAACGACCGACCGAGAAGCAGGTGCCAGCCTGTCTCGGACAGGCAGGCTTCCAACCACAAGCCTGAGGCGGCGCTAGAATCTGCCGCTGTGCTCACCCAGCGCAAACCGGTCCCGAACGGTCTCCCTCAGTCGAAGATATCGAAGATGTCGCGGCGCTTCTTTTTGCGGTAGCCATCGTCGCGATCGTAGTCATCGTCACGGTCACGTCGGTAGTCGCGTCCAGGCGCAGCCATTGGGTGGGGCGCAGCCGAACGTGGAGGACCGCCCTGGCCGTCTCCGGCATCAATCAATTTCTCCAGTTCGCCACGATCCAGCCAGACGCCCCGGCAGGTCGGACACATGTCGAACTCAACGCCGGCACGGCTGACCGTGGTCATGGAGGCGTTGTCGTTGGGGCAAAGCAGCAGGGGCATGCGTGATCTCCGACGATTGAAAGAGGGCAGCCGTTTAGCGACGCTGACCCAGAAGGACAAGCAGGAACTGGAACAGGTTCACGAAATTCAGATATAGGTTGAGCGCGCCGAAACTCGTCGCCGAGCCCATAGCTGCGGCATCGCCGCCGAGCTGGTGGTAGGTCAATTTCAGCCGCTGGGTGTCGAAGGCGGTCAAGCCGGCGAAGATCAGGACGCCGATGCTGCTGATCACTAGCATCAGCATTGAGGACTGCAGAAACAGATTGAACACGCTGGCGATCAGAAGGCCGACCACGCCCATGATCAGGAATGTCCCCAGCCCGCTGAGGTCGCGTCTTGTAGTATAGCCGTAGAGGCTGAGCGCGCCGAAGGCGGTGGCGGTGATCAGGAAGGTGGAGGCCAGACTCCGGCCCGTGTAGCGCAAGGCCAGCGCCCCGAACGACGCGCCGATAAGCGCCACCACCGACCAGTAGAGGAGACTGGCTGTACGGGGCGAAGCGCTTCGGACCAGGAAGGCCGAGCCAAGCAAAACCGCCATCGGGGCGAAGGCCAGGATAAGACCCAGCGGCGTATAGCCGGTCAGGCGACCGTCGGCGACAATGAAGAGGGCGTCGCGCACCGGCGCGACCGAGGCGGTCGCCCAGGCCAGACCTGCGGAGACCAGGAGGCCAAGTGCCATCTTGTTGTAGACCCCCAGCATGAAGGCCCGCAGGCCGGCATCGACCGCCATGTCAGGCTGGACGGCTCGACGGTCGCGCAGCGTGGTGTTGAACTCGTTCATCGGGGTGTCTCCAGATGGATTTTTCGGTGGGAGGAAGCGCCACGCCGGGCTTTCATCGTGCGCGGGTCCTTGAACGGGCCGAGCGCAGGATGCGGACCAGCGCCGAGAAGGCGGTCATCAGACCCAGCGCGAGAATGGTGCTGTAACGTCTGACCTTGCGTTTTGAACGGGTCGCCATCGAGCCTATCCTCCCTGAAAGGGTGCGCTCTCGGCCGGGACCTGGGGATACTGGAAGGAATGACCCCGGCATCGAGCGCACCCGATGCGGTCCGACATCACAATCACCATGATCGTCAGAGGGGCCCGGGCCGCACAGGCACACTGGCTGCCGCGTCGTGCGATGGCCAATGAGTTGTGCTCATGTGGTCGATAACTCCAGCCGATAACCGGTCAGAGTGTCTGGAGCTCGCCGGTGGCGATGTTGAAGCGCCAGACCGAGAGTGTCAGATGCCCGGACTTCTCGGCGTCCCGTATCCAGGGAAAGGTCCGCAGATTGGCCCGCGAATGCCGAAGGACCGCGTCCTCGATCGCCGCCTCAAAGGCGTCGCCGGCGCCCTGCTCCGGCATGGGCCACATCACCGGCTCGGCGATATCCATCCACGGTCCCAGAAAGTCCTGGGCGTTGCGGAGGGGGCCATGGATCATGGCGTGAACGCCATCGCACACGGCGTGCCCGAGTACGACGATGCGCCGGACCTTCAGTATCTTGACCGCGAACTCCAGGGCGGCGCTGGTGCCGTGGCAGCCCCCGTCAGGCGCATACTCCGGAACCAGGCCCGCCACGTTGCGGATTACGAAAAGGTCGCCGGGCTCGGCGTCGAAGATGGTCTGGGGGTCGATCCTGGAATCCGAGCACGCGATCACCGCCGTCGAGGGTCGTTGACGCCTTCGGGCGAGCTGGGCGTAGCGCTGTGCCTCGAGCGGCCAGACCGTTGAGCGGAAGCGCCGATAGCCAGCCATCAACGGATCATCCGGAGAGATCGTCATGGCGCGGCCGCGTCGGTGTCGGTGGACCGGGTCCGCCAAAGGGACCAGAAAATTCCCGCAGCGAGAATGGCGAAGGTCACGCCCAGTGAGATGGCGGCCGGGAATTTCTCCCAACCCACCAGGTCCGCGACGAAGATCTTCGAGCCGATGAAGATGAGCAGGATCGCCAGGGCCTGCTTCAGATAGGCGAAGCGGTGGATGATGGCGGCCAGCGCGAAATACAGCGCCCTGAGGCCGAGGATGGCGAAGATATTGGACGTGTAGATGATGTACGGATCGGTCGTGATGGCGAAGATGGCCGGCACGGAATCGACGGCGAAGATGACGTCGGCGATCTCGATCATGATCAGCGCCAGGAAGACCGGCGTGACGAAGGTCGCCAGCCGGCCCGTCTTCGGATCGGGCAGTTTCACGAAGAACCGCTCGCCGTGCAGGTCATCGGTGACGCGCAGCCGCCGCTTGAGGAACCGAAGCAGCGGGTTGTCGCCGATGTCGTGGGTCTTGTCGGCCATGGCGATCATCTTGATCCCGGTCAGGATCAGGAAGGCGGCGAAGATGTAGAGCACCCAGCCGAACTCGGACACGAGCGCGGCTCCGCCGGCGATCATGATGGCTCGCAGGACGATGACGCCCAGGATGCCCCAGAAGAGCACTCGGTGCTGGTATTTCTGGGGGATGGCGAAGTAGCCGAAAATCATGGCGATGACGAAGACGTTGTCCATCGCCAGCGACTTTTCGACAACGAAGCCGGTCAGATATTCGATCGCCGGCTGCTGGCCGAGGCTGAACCAGACCCAGCCGCCGAAACCAACGCCGAGCGTCAGATAGCCAAGCGACATCAGCAGGCTTTCGCGCACTCCGATTTCGCGATGCTTCTTGTGCAGGACGCCGAGATCGAGAACGAGCAGAACGAGGACGAGTGTCAAAAACGTCAACCACATCCAGACCGGCTTGGTCAGGATGTCGTAGGCTAGAAAATCCATAAAGCAGAAGTCCAGTTCGGTCCCGCGATCAGACGCGGATGTCGAAAGTGTGCCGGCTGGGCCGGCGGATGAAGGTTTCGCCCGTCACGGCGTCAGGCGGCGCGACAGGTCGATCAGTCGGGCCGCTGCGGTGCGCGGCGACCCGGCAGGTCATCTGCGAGAGCTGCACCGCCCGGGCGTAGGCGATCGGGACTAAGGACGGACCGACCCTCATCGTCGCCCTCCCTCGCCCGAAATGAGGTCGAACCGCGCCGGATCGAGGTCGAGCAGCTCACACATCCGCAGCAGCGCGGCGCGCTCCTCGGCGTCGAAACCTCCGTCCGCTTCGGCGACCGAACAAGCGGTCTCGATCAGCAGACGCGATGGGCCCGGCTGGCCGCGGAGTTGTGCGATCGCCGCCTCGGCCACCGCCTCGCCGTCGTCCAGATCCTGGTCGAACCGCATGTTCAGGGCTTCGAAGCCCACAAGGACCTCGTGCAGGCCGAAGAAGCGGATGCTGGCCGATTCGCGCATTCGGTCGACCATTCGCTTGCGTTCATCGGGCGTCACCCAGCCGTCGGCCTGGGCGACCAAGGCGCACGCGGCGACGACGGCGTCCATCTGGATCACGTCGCCGGCGGTCCACACGTCGTCGTGCTGAACGGAGGCGCGTCTGCGCACGCTAGGGTCGGAACGGGGCATATCACTCTTCTCTGCGCCGGAAGGCGGCGCTGTTTGGGGGGAGGAGGCTGGGGCCGGCGGCCGAGGCGCCGACGAACGCGGTCAGCCGGTCCTTGATGGCCAGCTTCTTCTTCTTGATGCCCGCGAGCCTGCGGTCGTCGGGCATCGCCCGCGACCGCTCCTCCTCCAGCGCCATTTCCAGAAGCGCGTGATGTCCTCGTAGCCGATGGACCAACACCGTAGTCATGAGCCTCTCCTTCTCAGCAACGGAGCGCTCGGCGACGAGGCCATCGGTTCGGTGAAGGGGAAGCACCGCCGGACCCCGTCATCGAGCGCACCCGATGCGGTCCGACATCACGATCACCATGATCGTCAGAGGGGCCCGGGCCGCACAGTCAGATAATCGGAGAGTGCGCCATAACGCCAATCAGATTTTATGATGAACCCTATAAGCATTCGTCATGCGTGAGTCGGCCCGCGCTCCAGCGCGCGCAGGACCTCCTGAGCAAGCAGCCCGGCGGGTCCGCCCATGCCGCGCGCCGAAACAAGGGCGATTTCACTGTCGCTGAGCGGCGGCAACGGTTCGCCGAGGACGACTAGGTCCCGCGCCGCCATGGCGGCGGGGAGAACGCCGACCCCGAGACCGGCGCGAAGCGCGGCCATCTGCCCGGAGAGGCTCGGCGATGTGAACGAGGCCCGAAAGACGACGCCCGCCGCCTCCAGCGCGCCTAGAGCTCGCTTGCGATAGATGTCGGGTGCGGGCGCCACGATCAGGGGAAGGGGGGACAGCTCCAGGATCGAGGCGTCCAGCGCCACCCAAACCAGAGGTTCGCTCCAGACCCGGACGCCAAGTTCAGGCCCGACGGGCTCCCTCTTGATCAGGGCGAGATCGAGCGCGCCGCGGGACATCCGGTCGAGGAGATTGGCGGTGTAGTCGCAAGTCACCGACAGCTTGATGCGGGGGTGGCTGCGCGTGAACGCGCCCAGAATACCGGAGAGGTGCATTGTGGCGATGTCCTCGGGTGCGCCGAAGCGAACCTCCCCGGCGAGATCGCCCTCGCCCAGCGTCGAGACGATCTCGTCGTTGAGCCGCAACAGCCTGCGGGCCTGAGGCAGCAGTGCGGCGCCCTCGGTGGTCAGGCTGACGCCCTTGCCGCCGCGATCGAACACCGGGGACCGCAGCTGATCTTCCAGTCGACGGATCTGCAGGCTGACCGCCGGCTGCGTTCTCCCCAGCAAGGCCGCGGCCCGAGTAAAGCTGCCCGTCTCGACGACGGTGACGAAGGCGCGAAGCAGGTCGATGTCCAGATTGACCAGCCGCTCCGCCACGTCATTAACATCCGTTATAAAGGCCATCACAGCAATAAACTGGATTGACGACACGGTCGAGGTCACAGCGGGCGACCTTTCCAAGGACCCGTTGTCGCATGCCCGATCTCTCCGCCAGTCTGGCGCTTCTGACCTCCCCGGCGATCCTGTTCTTCTTCATCGGCGCGGCCGCCGCCTTCGCCCGCTCGGATCTGGCGATCCCCGAACCCGTAACCAAGGCGCTATCGCTCTATCTGATGCTCGCAATCGGCTTCAAAGGCGGGGTCGAGGCGCGGGACGCGGGCCTGAACGAGGACTTCCTCATCGCCGCCGCCATCGGCGTCGCCCTGAGCGCTCTGATGCCGCTGCTGGCCTTTATCGTCCTGAAGCGGCTGCGGCGGCTTGACCGGGCGACGATCTGTGCGACGGCGGCGACCTACGGCTCGGTGTCGGTCGTCACCTTCGCCGCCGGCCAGCAGCATCTGGCCGCCGTCGGCCTGACCTCCGGCGGCTATATGGCGGCGGTTCTGGCGCTGATGGAGACGCCCGCCATCCTTACGGCTCTGTTGCTGCTCAACGGAGCCAGCAGGGGTGAGCCGGGGCGGCGTCGGACCGTCCTCAAGGAAGTGTTTGTCGGCGCCGCCACCGTCATGCTGCTGGGCAGCTTCATCGTCGGACTGGTTTCCGGCCAGGCCGGCATGATCCGGCTGGAGGTGTTCGTGGGACCGTTGTTCCAGGGTGCCCTGTGCTTCTTCCTCCTCGACATTGGGCTGATCGCCGCACGCCGGCTGATGGAAGGCGGTCGCAAGCTGAGCGCCGGCGTGGTCGCGTTCGCCGTTGGCTTTCCGCTGGTTTCGGCCAGCGCTGCGCTCGGTTTGTCGCGCCTCGCGGGCCTTGAGGTCGGCAACGCCGCCCTGCTGACCATCCTCGCGGGATCCGCCTCCTACATCGCGGTGCCCGCCGCCATGCGGCTCGCGGCTCCGAAGGCGGACACCGGCGTGTTCGTTACCGCCTCGCTGGCCCTGACCTTCCCTTTCAACCTCACCATCGGCATCCCGTTCTACACGGCCGCAGCCGCCTGGATCTGGCGCTGAGTCGTCTGCAAACCGTTTCGCGCCTCATCGAACGTCGTAGGGGCCGCTGATCGTGTGCTTTAAACTGCGCAAGCAGAAATCTTGCAGCACGAACC
This sequence comes from Brevundimonas sp. EAKA, assembly GCF_000698025.1. Classification (NCBI taxonomy): domain Bacteria; kingdom Pseudomonadati; phylum Pseudomonadota; class Alphaproteobacteria; order Caulobacterales; family Caulobacteraceae; genus Brevundimonas; species Brevundimonas sp. EAKA. Next base: position 28,190 of record NZ_JMQR01000031.1, read on the forward strand.
TCGCCTGAACGCGATGGGCCGTCTACAGTGGCGGGCGGCGGGTTCCGGGAACGATAGGCGCCGTCGGCGCTGAAACGCCGGGCTCACAGAGTTCCTGGCCCGTCCCCTTCCCTAGTTCGGTCGCCGCGGGTGGTGGCGCGGGCTCATCGCCAATGTTCGAGCGCCTCATGACAAGCGAATATCCCAAAACAGTGCTGCTCGCGACGGACCTGAGCAGTCGGTGCGATCGCGCACTGGACCGATCGCTACAATTGGCTCGGCGGTGGAATGCGCGGCTGGTCTTGGTGACCGTGGTCGAACCTGAGCCGGCCGCGCGCGAGTCGGCTGTCGAGGCGCCGACCTGGCGCCGCCCGCCTGGCCGCACGAGCGCTGTCGAATTGCAACTGCGACGGGACCTGCAAGGGTGCGGACATCCTATCGAAGTGAGGGTGGCCGACGGGGAGCCTGTGGCCGCTATCCTGGATGTGGCAAAGAGCGAGCATGCCGATCTCATTGTCACCGGGATCGCCCGCGATGAAACCTTCGGCCGCTACCTTCTCGGATCCACGGTTGATCGTCTGGCACCGCAGGTGGAAGTCCCCATTCTGATCGCCAAGACCCGGCCGCGCATCTACGAGGAGGTGCTGGTCGGGACCGATTTCTCCGCCTATGCGGCCAATGCGCTTTCGACAGCGGCCCGCTACTTCTCCTTTGCGCGCCTCACTCTGCTGCATGGCTGGCAGGTGCCGTTCGCAGGCTTTCTGGACAAGGGAGAATTCCGGGAGGACTGGCGCGCGGAGACACTCAGGGCCAGCGAAGCGTTCGTCGGTCAGGCTGCCTTGAGCGATGAACAGCGCGGCGGTATCAAGATGCTTGTCGAGCATGGGCCGCCTGAGATGCTGATCCACGCCTACATGCAGGACCAGGGCGTAGATCTCGTGGTTGTCGCCGCACATAGCGGAAAGGGGGTCTTGGACCGACGCCTTGGAGGCACGGCCAAACGCATCCTTGAGACCGCACCCGGCGATGTCCTGCTCGTCCCGCAGCGGGCAAGTAGGGCCTGAAATCACGGCCAAGCGTCAGAGCCGACCGGCGCCGACGAGGGCTAAGTCGCATTCGCCGATTCCGGCCCTGCGGCCCGAAGCTCATCTCGAGCAATAGGGGACCATAGAAAGCGCCCTTGAGACGACGTTCCCAAATGCATTCAGGGCACAGCGATCTGCCAAGACAAGAGAAGATTGCGAAGGTTGTCTGTCGCAACCGGCAGCATAACAGTAGAGGGGGCCACCGTTTTGGGCACCGCGCGTCATCCCCTATGTAGCGAACGGGCTCTTCATTGCGGCCGCCCTGCACCTCGACTTCGCCGTGAAGCGCGACGGAGATGGTCCGAACGCCTTCATCAATATCGCGTCGGCGCCCGTGCGTCGGGAGCGAAGCGGACTGGCTGGCAGTCTGCGCGGCCCGAAGAAGCTGGCTGCTTGGCGGAACATGATGGTGGCGGGGATCAACGCCAGCCTCGAGCGGCTGTGTTCTGCCTGTCGGCCAAGGACAACCGCTGGGACGGCGACGAAGCGATCTACCGGTTCGCGTTAGACGGCCTCCCGCCGATCGCATGCGTCCGGGATATCGGCTTCGGGGAGTTGACGGTGCACGTGGCGGTCGAGCCGCCGAAGCCGCGGAGCGTCACATCCGCGCCTACAACGCCGGATTCTCGCCGGCGACGCGTTCGCCTCTGGCTGGCAGGGACGTGAGAACGGAGTCTGGCTGCAGACCTCCCGCGCTCCGACCGGCAGCATCCGCAAAGCGCTCCTGGACCGGGTCGCCGACGTCAAGCCGAAGCCCTTGGGCTACACGGACAGCGGCCGGGTGATGATGTAAACGCTACGGCTTCGACGTGTGCCCGCCTAGGAGACCACGTCAAGCTACGGCCGTGAGTTATGCACGCGCGTTTGAATGTCGAGGACGCGTTCCCTAGCTTCACAAGCAAGGCTCAGGAGGGCGGCGGTGTCTAATCAAACGCATTGGGAAACCGTT
>NZ_JMQR01000032.1:0-29888 GCF_000698025.1 Brevundimonas sp. EAKA
CGGCTCAGCCCCCCTCCCCCGCAGGGGGAGGGAGAGGCGTCCCGCCGCTTCGTCGTCGCCGCAGTGCAACAAAACTGTTGCGCTTTTCGTTGGGTAGCGATCAAGCTGCGAACTCAACGCGGCGGGGGCGAATGACGAGAGCTTTCGACGAAATGAACGGCGGCGGATCGGGGACGATCCGCGACAGCTACAAGACCCTGGCGGCCTGGCTGGAAAACGCCCCGCCGGATCTGCTGCAGGCGCGCTCGCGCCAGGCCGAGCTGTTCTTCCGCCGGATGGGCGTGACCTTCGCCGTCTATGGCGACGAGGAATCCAACGAGCGGCTGATCCCGTTCGATGTCGTCCCGCGCATCATCGGCGCCGACGAATGGGGCGGGCTGGAGAAGGGGCTGAAGCAGCGGGTCACCGCCATCAACGCCTTCCTGAAGGACATCTACGGGCCGCAGGACTGTATCCGCGCCGGGATCGTGCCCGCCGACCTGATCCTGACCAATCCACACTATCGGCCCGAGATGCAGGGCCGCCGGCCGCCGGGCGACGTCTGGTGCCATATCGCCGGGGTCGATCTGGTTCGCACGGGCGAGGACGGCTTCTATGTGCTGGAGGACAATGTCCGTACGCCGTCCGGGGTCTCCTATATGCTGGAGAACCGCGAGATGATGATGCGGCTGTTCCCCGACCTATTCGCCGAACATGCGGTGCGGCCGGTCGAGATCTATACCGACATGCTGTTGCGGTCGCTCCAGGCCTCTGCGCCGTCGGGGGCGGGCGAAGATCCGACCATCGTGGTGCTGACGCCTGGGCCGTTCAACTCGGCCTATTACGAGCACAGTTTCCTGGCCGACAAACTGGGGGTCGAACTGGTCGAGGGTGGGGATCTCTTCGTCAACGACGACACCGTCTATATGCGCACGACCGAGGGGCCCAAACGGGTCGACGTCATCTATCGCCGCATCGACGACGACTTCATCGACCCCCTGACCTTCATGCCGGATTCGGCGGTCGGGGTGCCGGGGCTGATGTCGGCCTATTTCGCCGGGCGGGTGACCCTGGCCAATGCGGTCGGGACGGGGGTGGCCGACGACAAGGCCGTCTATACCTATATGCCCGAGATCATCCGCTTCTTCACCGGCGAGGACGCGATCCTGAAGAATGTGCCGACCTGGCGCTGTCGCGAGGCGGACGCGCTGAATGAGGTGTTGGAGAAGCTGCCGGAACTGGTGGTCAAGGAGGTCGGCGGCTCGGGCGGTTACGGCATGCTGGTGGGGCCGACCTCGACCAAGGCCGAGATCGAGGCCTTCCGCGCCAAGCTGATCGCCGATCCCGACGACTTCATCGCCCAGCCGACGCTGAGCCTGTCGACCGCCCCGACCCTGAACGGCGGCGCCCTGTCGCCGCGCCACGTCGATCTGCGGCCGTTCGTCCTGTCCAGTCCGGCGGGGGTGCGGGTCGCGCCCGGCGGGCTGACGCGGGTGGCGCTGAAGGAGGGGTCGCTGGTGGTCAACTCCAGCCAGGGCGGCGGAACCAAGGACACCTGGGTGCTGGATGTATAAGCGGACGAAAATCCTCCCCCATCGGGGGAGGAATAGATGCTCTCACGCACCGCAGACAGCCTGTACTGGACCGGCCGCTATATGGAGCGGGCGGACTTTCTCGCGCGCATCCTGGAGGCCGCCATTCGCCTGGCCGCCCTGCCGGCCAAGGACCAGGCCACGGTCACGGCCTGGGCCGGCGCCATCGCCTCGTCGGGGGTCAAGAGCGGCTTCGACGCCTCGGGCCGGACCATCTCGGAGAAGTCGGTCCGGGAATATCTGGCCTTCGGCTACGACAACTCGACCTCGATCAAGGCCTGTATCACCAAGGCGCGGACCAACGCCCGTTCGGTGCGAACGGCCCTGACCATCGAGCTGTGGGAGGCGATCAACGGCGCCTGGAACGGGCTGAACGAACTGGGCGAGCCGACCAAGAGGGATGATTTCACCAACTTCCTCGACTTCGTGAAGTCGACGTCGCTGGCGGTGGAAGGGGCCTCGTCGCGGACCATGTTGCGCAACGACGCCTACTGGTTCCTGCGGCTGGGCATGGCGATCGAGCGGGCCGACAACACCGCCCGCCTGCTGGACGTGAAATACCATCTGCTGCTGCCGCCCGGCGAACGGGTGGGCGGACAGCTGGACTATTTCCAGTGGACCACCCTGTTGCGCGAGGTCTCGGCCCTGACCGCCTATCGCTGGGTCTACCGCGAGAGCGTGCGGCCCTGGCTGGTGGCGGACCTGCTGGTGCTGAATCGGCAGATGCCGCGCTCGCTGGCCAGCTGCCAGGGAATGATCGTCAGCTATCTGGAGAAGCTGGCCACCGATTACGGCCGGCGTGGACCGGCGCAGCGGCTGGCGTCCAACCGTCTGACCCAGTTCAACGAGGCCAAGATCGAGGACATCTTCCAGTCGGGCCTGCACGAATACATCCAGGGTTTCCTGAACCAGAACAACGCCCTGGCCGCCGCCATCCAAGAACAGTATCTGGTCTGACCATGCGGATACGGATCGACCACTCCACCCGCTACGCCTACGCCCGGCCGGCGCGGTTCATCGTGCAGATGCTGCGGCTGACGCCTCGGTCCTGCGAGAGCCAGCAGGTGCGCGAATGGCGCATCGAGACCGACGTGGATGCGCGGCTGCGACGCAGCGAGGACGCCTTCGGCAATATCGTTCACAGCCTCTATACCGAGCGCCCGACCGACGCCCTGACCATCCGGGTGACGGGCGAGGTTTCGACCATGGACACCGGCGGGGTGATCCGGGGCCAGAACGAGCGGCTGCAGCCCGGCGTCTATCTGCGCGACACCCGCCTGACCGAGGCGGACGCGGCCCTAGTCGATTTCGCCAGGGAGATCAGCGAGGGCGCGCCGCTGGAGCGGATGCACCGGCTGATGGGGGCGATCCACGGCGGGGTGGCCTTCGAGGTCGGCGCCACGTCCGCGACCCATACGGCGGCCGAGGCCTTCGCCATCCGGCGCGGCGTCTGCCAGGACCACGCGCAGATCTTCATCGCCTGCGCCCGGACGCTGGGCGTGCCGGCCCGCTATGTCTCGGGCCATCTGAACCGCTCGGACGGACAGCATGACCAGGACGCCGCCCACGCCTGGGCCGAGGCCTGGATCGAGGGGCTGGGCTGGGTCGGGTTCGATGCGGCCAACGGAATCTGTCCGACCGACAACTATGTCCGCATCGCCACGGGCCTGGACGCCCTGGGCGCGACGCCGATCCGGGGCACCAGCTACGGCGGCGGGATCGGGACGCTGACGGTCGCCCTGCATGTGCGGCCTGTGCAACAGAGTCAGCAGCAACATCAATCCAGGGGATGGTCCTGATCGCCATGGCCGGGGAATCTGCTAGCGTCGAACGATTCGCGGAACCGGGAGCGGATAGAGCGAAGTGACCTATTGCGTGGGCATGTTGGTGGACGAGGGGTTGGCGATGATCGCCGACACCCGCACCAATGCGGGCGTGGACAACATCTCGTCCTATCGCAAGCTGCATATCTTCAAGACCACCGGCGAGCGGATCCTGGCGGTGGCGACGGCCGGGAATCTGTCGGTCACCCAGACGGCCTTGGCCATGGTGGCGGAGGGGGTGAAACTGCCCGACTCGACCGCGCTGGAGACGCTGGAGACCGCCCCGACCCTGTTCCGCGCCGCCCAGATCCTGGGTCATGCCCTGGCCATGGTGCGGGCCACCATCAACACGCCCGCCTCGCCGACCGCCGACGCCCTGAACGTCAACGCCTCCATGCTGCTGGGCGGCCAGATCGCCGGCGGAAAAATGGGTCTGTATCTGATCTACGGGCAGGGCAACTTCATCGAATGCGGGCCGGACACCCCCTATCTGCAGATCGGTGAGTTGAAGTACGGCAAGCCGATCCTGGATCGCGCGCTGCACAGTTCCACCCCCCTGTCCGAGGCGGTCAAACTGGGGCTGATCTCGTTCGATTCGACGATTCGCTCGAACATCGCCGTGGGGCCGCCGCTGGACCTGATCGTCATTCCCCGCGACCACCTGACGGGGATGGAGCGCCGGATCGACGTGGACGATCCCTATTTCCGCGACCTGGGCCGGCGCTGGTCGGAAGCCCTGGCCTCGGCCCACAAGGCCATGCCCGATCCCACCTGGCTGGATCTCGACCTGTCGCCGCCGATGCGGAACATGAGCATCGTCATCTGAGCCAGGGGCGGTCCCGCCGCCGTCTCAGGCCGTCTCGCGGAGGGTGAGACGACCACCGCCAGAGCGCGCACCCGTCAAGGCAACCGTGCGTCTGCGATTAAGTCGCAATTCCTCTTGTGCGAACTTGTTAAGCTGGCTATTGCGACCGCATCGCAAAATCAGGCCAAAAGGTCGCCTCAATATGTCCGAGTCCCGCGCCGCCGCGCTCCGATCGCTTCTGTTCGCCTCCAGCGCCGCCGGCCTGCTGGTCGCCGCGCCGGCCCTGGCCGCCGATGTAACGTCCGAGGGCGGCGTGATCGTCACCGCCGATCAGCAACAGCAGCCGGCCAATCTCGGCACGATCGACGTCAACGGCCAACTGAAGAAGCGTCAGCCGGAAAGCCCCGAGTTCGTGGCGCCCCTGCTGGACACGCCCCGCTCGGTGACGATCATCCCGGAACAGGTCATCACCCAGACGGCGGCGACCTCTCTGGAAGACCTGCTGCGCAACTCCCCCGGCATCACCTTCGGCGCGGGCGAAGGCGGCCAGCCGCTGGCCGACCGGCCCTTCATCCGGGGCCAGTCGTCGGGCAACAACATCTTCGTCGACGGCGTGCGCGACGCGGGCGGCCAGCAGCGCGAGGTCTTCGACCTGGAGCAGGTCGAGGTCATCAAGGGCGCCGATTCCGTCTATTCGGGTCGCGGCTCGGGCGGCGGCAGCATCAATCTCAGCTCCAAGCAGCCGCGCCTGGCCGACGCCGTCAGCGCCAGCCTCGGCGCCGGCACGGACAGCTATTACCGCGCCACCGTGGACGGCAACTGGCGCCTGAACGACACCAGCGCCTTCCGTCTGAACCTGATGGCGACCGAGGGCGATGTCCCGGGCCGGGACGCGGTGGACTTCGAGAAGTACGGCCTGGCCATGGCCCTGGGCGTCGGCCTGGGAACCGACACCTCGGCCACGATCAACTACTACCACCTGACCGCCGACTCGATGCCGGACTACGGCATTCCGCTGGACCGAAAGCTGGACAACAACTGGGCGATCAAGACGACGGACAGCCGGATCCTGAACGTGCCCTACGACACCTTCTACGGCCTGAAGGCGCGCGACTACATGCGCAACGAGGTCGACAGCGTGACGGTCAAGCTGGAGCACAAGTTCAGCGACACCCTGACCCTGCGCAACCTGACCCGCTATTCCGAGACGCTGAACGACTATGTCGTCACCAATCCGGGCGACGGCGGTACGGCGGTTCTGGTCGGCGACACCTGGTGGATGAAGCGGGGCACCAAGTCGCGCTGGAACCCGGCCGAGACCTTCGCCAATGTCACGGACCTGTACGGCAGCTTCACCACGGGGGCGCTGAAGCATGATTTCGACCTGGGCGTGGAATACAGCCGCGAGATCAACCGGAACGCCAGCTACACGGTCACGACCACCAGCGGCTCGGCCTGTCCGACCGCCATCGGGGGCTTCGACTGCACCCAGGTCTATGATCCCAATCCGAACGACCCCTGGGCCGGTTCGATCACACGGGGCGCCGAGACCCATTCCAACACGACCAGCTGGGGCGTCTATGGCGCCGACTCCATCGCCTTCGGGCCGAAGTGGTTGCTGAACCTGGGCCTGCGCTACGACCGTTACGAGACCGAAGGCACGTCCATCGCCCGCGGCGCCGCCACGCCGACCTTCCACGAGGGCGAATGGGACTTCGTCAACTATCAGGTCGGCCTGGTGTACAAGCCTACCTCCAACACCAGCGTCTATGCGTCCTACGCCACCTCCTCGACGCCGCCCACCGTGTCCGGCGGCGACCAGAACGGCGCGAGCGGCGGCGAGGGCAGCGGCAATCTGTCGGGCCAGCTCCTCGATCCGGAAGACACCGAGAACTATGAGGTCGGCGCCAAGGCCGAACTGTTCGGCCAGCGGCTGACCCTCAGCGGCGCCCTGTTCCAGACGACGCGCAAGAACGCGCAGATCCTGCTGGAAAATGGCGATTACGGCCAGGCGGGCGAGACCGAGGTCAAGGGTCTTGAACTCGGCTTCTCGGGCAGCATAACCCAGGCTTGGACGGTCTTCGGCGGTTACACCTACATGGACTCCGAATTAGTCAAGGGCGCCTATGGCAACGTCAACCTCGGCGATCCGCTGGCCAATACGCCCAAGAACAGCTTCAGCCTGTTCACCACCTATCGCGTCATGCCCAAGCTGAGCCTGGGCGGCGGTGTCTATTATGTGGACGACCGGTTCGGCGGGAACCAGGGCGGGGCCGGCGGCGGTTCGGCCGCCGTCTATGCGCCCAGCTACACCCGCCTGGACCTGTTCGCCTCCTATGACGTGACCGATCGCGCCAGCCTGCAGCTGAACGTCAAGAACGCCACGGACGAGGAATACATCATGCGGACCAACGGGGTTCACCATGCCGACCCCGCTCCGGGGCGGCAGGCGATCCTGGCGCTGAACCTGCGCTTCTAAAGGCCACGATCCCCGGCCTATATCTGGCGGCCCCGTCCTTCCGGCGGGGCCGTCTTTTCTTTTCGAGCGAGACCCGACCGTGCTGCTCCAGATCCCCGAAGTCTTTTCCAAGGCCGAAGTGAAGGCCCTGCGCGAGCGGCTGGACGCCGGCCCCTGGGCCGACGGCAATATGACTTCGGGCCACCAGTCGGCGACGGCGAAGCGGAACCAGCAACTGCCGGAAGACTCGGACGTGGCGAAGGAGGTCTCGGCCCTGATCGTCCAGGCGCTGAACGCCAATCCGATGTTCGTGGCCGCCGCCCTGCCGCACACGATCTTTCCGCCCCTGTTCAACCGCTATGAGGGCGGGGGCGAGTTCGGGCTGCACGTGGACAACGCCATCCGCCAGCAGCGCGGCGGCGGTTCGATCCGGATCCGCAGCGACCTGTCGGCGACCCTGTTCCTGTCCGAACCCGAGGACTACGACGGCGGGGAGCTGATCATCGAGGAGATGTACGGGCCGCAGTCGGTCAAGCTGCCGGCCGGGGACCTGGTGCTGTATCCGTCCAAGAGCCTGCACAAGGTCATGCCGGTGACGCGCGGGGCGCGGGTCTCGTCCTTCATGTGGATGCAGAGCCTGATCCGCGACGACGGCGATCGGGAGATGCTGTTCCGCCTGGACGTGGCGACCCAGCGGGTGGCGACGGAGAAGGGGCCGAAGGATCAGGCGGTGATCGAACTGACCGGCGTCTATCACAACCTGCTGCGGCGCTGGTCCGAGGTTTGACGCCGGCCCGGTCCCTGTGACCTCGGGGCCGCAATCGGAGTTATAAGGTCGCAGCCGTGAACCAAGGCGGGGCTGGTCTATTGTGACCGGGATGTTCCAAGACACGCCCCCCGCACCGCCCGCTCAATTGTCTGAAATCACGGTGACGGCCGCCCGTCTGCCGCCCGCCGCCGCCGACGCCGCCTTTTCGGTGGTGCGGCTGGACCAGAGGGTGCTGGAGCGATCCGCCCGGCTGGACGAGGCGCTGCGGACCGTGCCGGCCGTGTCCCTGTTCCGCCGCACCTCCAGCCTGGCCGCCAATCCGACGACCCAGGGGATTTCGCTGAGGGCCATCGCGCCGTCGGGCGCGGGGCGGACCCTGGTGACGCTGGACGGGGTTCCGCTGAACGATCCGTTCGGAGGCTGGGTGATCTGGTCCCAGGTCGCGCCGGAATCGCTGGAGCGGGTGGATGTGGTGCGCGGCGCGGGGGCCGGGCCCTATGGCGCCGGCGCCCTGACCGGGGTCATCGGCCTGACGGAACGGGACAGCGGCGGTGTGCTGGACGCCTCGGCCGCCGAGCGCGGCGGGGCCAGGGTCGCGGGCTCCGGCTCGACCCGGATGGGCCTGTTCGGCGTGACCTTGTCGGGTCTGTACGAGACCAGCGACGGCTATACGCCGGTGCGCGGGCCGGCGGCGGGGGCGGCGGATAGGCCGCTGGACCTGGACAGCCGCAGCGCGGCCCTGCGGGTCGATGCGCCGCTGGACGGACTGAACCTGGACGGGGCGAACCTGTCGCTGCGGGCGGCGACCTGGGAGGAGGATCGCGGCTCCGGCCTGCTGAACGCCCGGTCCAACGCCAGCGGCCACAGCCTGAGCGCCACGGCGGCCAAGGCGCCGCCCGTCGACGGATACGGCTGGCGGCTGCAGGCCTGGCGGATCGAGAGCAATTTCGCCAACAGTTCGGCCTCGGTGGCGGCGGACCGGTCGACCACGACGCCGGCCAATAGTCAGTACAAGACCCCTGCGACGGGCTGGGGGCTGAATGCGGCCCTGCGCCGCCGCACCGCCGATTTCGCCGGCGGCCGGCTGGAATGGGAGGTCGGCGCCGACGCTCGGTTCAACGAGGGTGCGACCAACGAATTCTTCAGCAATCCCACCGGCGCGGGCTTCGCCCGGGGCCGCCGGGCGGGCGGCGAGACGTCGGTGGCCGGGGCCTATGTGGACGGGTCGTGGACCGGCGGGGACTGGTTGATCGCGGGCGGGCTGCGTTACGACCAGTGGAAGAACGAGGCGGGCTTCCGCTACGAATACACCCTGGCGACCGGCGTCTCGATCCTGGACGAGACGGACGAGGACCGGTCGGGCGAGGTGTTCAGCGCCCGTCTGGCGGCGCGACGCGATCTGAGCCGGCTGCTGGGCGCGGGCTACGCCTGGCGCGCGGCGGCCTATTCCGGTTTCCGGCCCGCGACGCTGAACGAACTGCACCGGCCCTTCCGGGTCGGCAACGACATCACCGAAGCCAATTCGGCGCTGGAGCCCGAGACCCTGCGCGGGATCGAGACGGGTCTGGCCTATGACCGGGACGGGATCGCCTGGGGGGCGACGGTCTTCTGGAACGAGATCGAGAACGCCATCGTCAACGTCACGATCGGCGAGGGGCCGGGGACCTTCCCCCGCGCGGGCTTCGTGCCCGCCGGCGGGGTGCTGCGCCAGCGTCAGAACGCCGGGACCATCGAGGCCTGGGGCGTAGAGCTGAACGGGTCCATCCAGGCGACCGAGGCCCTGTCGCTGAACGCGGCCCTGTCCTGGACCGACGCCGAGGTGGACGGCGGGACGGCGGCGCCGCAGCTGACCGGCCTGCGTCCGGCCCAGGCGCCGGAGTGGAGCGCGACAGCGGGCCTGGACTGGCGGGCGACGCAGCGCCTGACCCTGGGCCTGGCGGCGCGGTATGAATCGGCGCGGTTCGACGATGACCTGAACAGCCGGACCCTGGACCCCGCCGTGACCCTGGACGCCCGGGCGGAGTGGCTGGCGCGCGAAGGCGTCATGGTCTGGGCCGCCCTGGACAACGCCTTTGATGAAGAGGTCGAGGTGTCGATGACCGGGACCGACGTCGCCGGCTACGCCCCGCCGCGCACGGTGCGGGCCGGGGTGAGATTCAGCTACTGACGCTCTCTGCGGCGAAATCGTCGCACGGACTGCTATTGAAAACGGTTCGCAACAGTGGCACAGCCACCTTGTGACCGAACGCGCCGCACACCCTCAGGCCGAGCTCCCCGCCAAGGACTCGAAGAAGCCGAAGGCGGCGCTGAACGGCGCGCGGTCCTTCTGGCTGAAACAGCTGCATTCCTGGCACTGGATTTCGGCGGCGGTCAGTCTGGTCGGACTGATCCTGTTCGCGATCACCGGCGTCACCCTGAACCACGCGGCCTCGATCCCCGCCGATCCGGTGACGGTCGAACAGACGGCGGCCCTTCCGGCGCCCCTGGCGGCGCGTCTGGCCGACTTCCCCGAGGAGACGACCGATCCCGTCCCCGACGCCGTGGCGCGCTGGTCGGCGCAGACGCTGAAGGCCGAGATCGCCGGCAAGCCGACCGAAACCACGGCCGAGGAAATCTATGTGGCCCTGCCCACGCCCGGCGGCGACGGATGGGTGACCATCGACCGTTCAACGGGTGATGTGCTGCACGAGACGACGACGCGGGGATGGATCGCCTACCTCAACGACCTGCACAAGGGGCGCAACGCCGGGGCGGTCTGGTTCTGGTTCATCGACGTCTTCGCCGTCGCCTGCCTGATCTTCGCCCTGACGGGGCTGGGGCTGATGTGGCTGCACGCCAAGGGGCGGCCCTCCACCTGGCCGCTGGCGGCCCTGGGGCTGCTCGTGCCCGTCGTCATCGCCCTGATCTTCATTCATTGAGCTGAACTTCGCTGAGAGTGTCCCGGATGCGCCTTCTCCCCATCGTCGTCACCACCGTCGGCCTGGCCGCCGCCGCGCCCGCCCTGGCTGCGGACCTGTCGGTCACGGTCGATGTGCCGCGGCTGAACACCGCCTCCTATCATCGGCCCTATGTGGCGGTGTGGATCGAACGACCGGACCAGACGGCGGTCCAGACCCTGGCGGTCTGGTACCAGCAGACCCGCAACAACGAGGGCGACGGCAAGGACTGGCTGAAGGATCTGCGCACCTGGTGGCGCAAGGGCGGCCGGGCCATGAGCCTGCCGGCCGACGGCGTTTCGGGCGCCACCCGCGCGCCGGGTCGCCAGACCATCATCGTGCCCGCCGCCCGCCTGCGCGGCCTGCAGCCGGGCCAGTACACCGTCGTTGTCGAGGCGGCCCGCGAACTGGGCGGCCGCGAGGTCGTGCGCGTGCCCTTCCGCTGGGGCGGCGCCAATACCGCCAATGCTTCCGGCTCCACCGAACTGGGCGCCGTGCGCGTCACCGTCTCTCGCTGAGGAACAGACCCATGAAAAAGACGATCACGCTTCTGGCCTTCGCCGCCGCCCTGGCGGCCCCGATGGCCGCCCAGGCCCACCGCGCCTGGATGGCGCCGACCTCGACCAGCCTGTCGGGCAATGACGCCTGGGTCGGATTCGACGCCGGCATGTCGAACGGGGTCTTCATCCCCGACCATGCCGCCATGCGGATGGGCGGTCTGGTGGTGACGGCGCCGGACGGCTCGGCCGTTCAGCCCGAACACCTGATGCAGGGCCAGTACCGCACCACCTTCGACGTCCATCTGACGCAGAACGGCACCTACAAGGTCGCCAACGTCATGGGCGGCGTCATGGCCAGCTACAAGCTGGACGGCGAGCAGAAGCGCTGGCGCGGTTCGGCGGCGGAATATCCGGCCGCTCTGCCCGCAGGCGCGACCGAGGTGCAGGCGACCCGCACCGCCAGCCGGATCGAAACCTTCGTCACCCTGAACAACCCGACCGAGACCGTGTTCAAGACGACGGGCGAGGGTCTGGAACTGGTGCCGGTGACCCATCCCAACGACCTGGCCGCCGGCGAGTCCGCGACCTTCAAACTGGTCAAGGACGGCCAGCCGGCCGCCGATCTGGACGTGACCATCGCGCGTGGCGGCCTGCGCTATCGCGACAATCCCGAGGAGATGACGGTCAAGACCGGCGCCGACGGCGCCTTCACCGTCACCTGGCCGGAAGCCGGCCTGTACTGGCTGAACGCCTCGGTCCGCGCGCCGGCCCAGGGCGAGGCGCTGGGCTCGAACGCCAGCTATGTGGCGGTGATGGAAGTCCTGCCCTAAGCCACGGGCATGTCCGACACTCCCTTCTCGCGCGGATCCCGCGCCGCCCCGCCCACGGTCACGCTCGGCGACCCGGTTCCGCTTGCGGATCGGGCCGACAACCGGGTGCTGATACCGCCGATGGACGGGGTTCCGCCCCGTCCGCCCGGCGACCGCATCCTGTCGCTGGGCGGCCCGACCATGGGAACGACCTGGAGCGCGCGGGTGATCGGCCCGCCGGGCCTGAGCGAGACGGCGGTCCAGGCGGCCGTGGAGGAAGAACTGGCGGCGGTGATCGCCGTCTTCAGCCCGTGGGAGCCGTCCAGCGAGATCAGCCGCTTCAACGCCGCTCCCGAAGGCGTGTGGGCGGTGTCCCAGCCCTTCTGGGACCTTCTGGACGCCGCCATGGACCTGGGCGACGAGACGAACGGCGCGGTCGATCCGACCCTGGGCGCCCTGGTCGACCTGTGGGGATTCGGCCCGCCCGGACCGCGTTCGCCCCTGCTGCCCGTGCCCTCGGACGAAGAGGTCGAGGCGGCGCTGAAATTGTCCGGTTGGCAAAAGCTGCGGCTGAACCGCGAGGCGCGCGCGGTCATGCAGCTGGGCGGCATGAGGCTGGACGTCTCCGGCATCGCCAAGGGGCATGCGGTGGACCGGGTCTCGGACCGGTTGACGGCCATGGGGGCGACCTCGCACCTGGTGGAGATCGGCGGCGAGTTGAAGGGGCGCGGCGTCAAGCCCGACGCCCAGCCCTGGTGGGTCGAGATCGAGCGGGTCGCAGGATCGCCGGCGCCGCGCACCGTGGCGGCCCTGTACGACATGGCCATGGCGACCAGCGGCGACTATCGCCGCGCCTTCGAACATAACGGCCGCCGGTATCCGCATACGCTGGACGGATCGACCGGGCGGCCGGTGAGCAACGCCCTGGCGTCGGTGACGGTGCTGCACGCCTCGGCCATGAAGGCCGACGCCTACGCCACGGCCCTGACGGTCATGGGGCCGTTCGAGGGGCCCGACTATGCCGAGGCGATCGGCCTGGCCGCCCATTTCGTCGAGCGGACCGAGCGTGGCCTGGTCGAACGGATGACGCCCGCCTTCGCCGCCATGATGGACGACCCCGCCCTGGAGGGGCCGGGGTGACGCACGAGCCGGCGCGTTGGCTGTGGGCCGCCGGAGCGACGGCCCTGTGGTTGGTCCTGACCGGCTTCATCGTCTGGCGCGAACGCCGGGCGAAGGCGGCGGCGCGCGCCCAATCGGACGCCATGGCCGGAGTCGGCGAGAGCGTGCTGGTCGCCTTCGCCAGCCAGACGGGTTTCGCCGAGCAACTGGCCTGGATGACGGCCAGGGCCCTGCAGGACGGCGGGGTGGGGGCGCGGGTTTTGTCCTTCGCCGATCTGGACAGCGCGACGCTGAAGGCCGCAGGCCGGGCCTTGCTGATCGTGTCCACGACGGGCGAGGGCGATCCGCCCGACGCGGCGGCGCGGTTTGTGCGCAAGACCATGGGGCAGGGGGCGGATCTGGCGGGCCTGCGCTTCGGCCTGCTGGCCCTGGGCGACCGCAGCTACGACCAGTTCTGCGGCTTCGGCCATGCGGTGGACGGCTGGCTGCGACGGTCGGGCGCCGAACCCCTGTTCGACCTGGTCGAGGTCGACAACGGCGAGGCCGGGGCCATCCGCCGCTGGCAGCACCAGTTGAACCAGATCACCGGCCGTCTCGCGGCGCCCGACTGGGCGCCGGCGGTCTTCTATCCGTGGCGGCTGGTCGAGCGGACCCTGGTCAATCCGGGCAGTCCGGGCGGGCCGGCCTATCACCTCGCGTTCGAACCGGTCGGGTCTGCGCCGGACTGGGCGGCGGGCGATATCGCCGAGGTCGGCCTGCCGGAACGCGACGGGGCCACGCCCGGCGCGCGCGAATATTCCATCGCCTCCCTGTCGTCTGACGGACGGGTCGAATGCCTGATCCGCCTGATGCGTCACCCCGACGGAACGCCGGGTCTGGCGTCCGGCTGGCTGACCCAGGATCTGGCGGTCGGCGACGAGATCGGCATGCGGCTGAGGACCAACCGCAGCTTTCACGGGCCGGCGGACGAGACGCCGATGATCCTGATCGGCAACGGCACGGGAATCGCGGGATTGCGGGCGCATCTGAAGGCGCGGAGCCCGGCCGGGGGCGGGGCCTGGCTGTTGTTCGGCGAGCGGACGCGGGCGCACGACGCCTTCTTCGACGCTGAGCTTCAGGGATGGCTGGAGTCGGGTGTGCTGCGTCGGCTGGATCGCGCCTTCTCGCGCGATGCGGGCGACGGCCGCTATGTGCAGGATCTGGTCGCCGGGGCGGCGGACGAACTGCGCGACTGGATCGGTCGCGGCGCCACCATCCATGTCTGCGGCAGTCTGGAGGGCATGGCCGCAGGCGTTCATGCGGCGCTGGAGACCGCCTTGGGCGCCGAGGCTCTGCTGGACCTGCTCGAAACCGGTCGTTACCGCCGCGACGTCTATTAGGGCTGCCGCCCGCCGGGCCTTCCTGCCATCAATAGGGCGACGAAAGGGAGGAACCGATGATTTCCATGCTGCTGGCGGCGGCGATTTCGACCCTGCCGCAAACGCCCGCCGCTCCGGCTGGGTACGCCCTGACCTGGTCCGACGAATTCGCTGGCGACGGCCTGCCCGACGCCTCGAAGTGGCGATACGACACCCAGGCCAACAAGACCGGCTGGTACAACGAGGAACTGCAGTACTATTCCGCCGCGCGGCCCGAGAACGCCCGGATCGAGGATGGCGTCCTGATCATCGAGGCGCGGCGAGAGACCCTCAACCCGCCCCCGGCCGACTGGGGCGGACAGGCCTACACCTCGGCGCGGATGATCTCGACCTCCGCCTGGTCACGCGGTTTCATCGAGACGCGCGCCAAGATCCCTTGCGGACGCGGCAGTTGGCCGGCCATCTGGATGTTGCCCGAAAAGGCGGTCGGCTGGCCCATCGGCGGCGAAATCGACATCATGGAGCACGTCGGCCATCGCCCCGGCGTGGTGCACGGCTCGATCCACACCGAGGCCTACAACCATGTGAAGGGCACACAGAGCACGGCGACGCGTCAGGTCGCGGACGCCTGCGACGCCTTTCACCGCTATCAGGTGCGCTGGACGCCGGACGAGATCGTCTTCCTGATCGACGACCAGCCCTTCCACCGCTTCGCCAACGATCAGACGGGCGATGTGGAGACCTGGCCGTTCGACAAGCCGTTCCATCTGATCCTGAACGTCGCCGTGGGCGGAACCTGGGGCGGCGAGGAGGGCGTCGATGACGTCGTCTTCCCGCAGCGGATGGAGGTCGACTACGTCCGGGTCTATCGGCCGGCCGACTGATCCAGTCGGCCCAGCAGGTCGACCGCGAAGCTGGACAGGGTGTCGTCGCGGGCCCCCATGACGATGATGCGGTCGCCCGGCTGCGCGATCTCGATGATCCGGTCGCCGCAGTCGGCGCGGGTGGGCAGGGCCTGTGCCTGACGGCCGGCGGCGCGGACTCCGGCGGCGATGTCCTCCGAGCCCACGCTGCGGTCGGTGGTGCCGCCGTAGTAGACCGGCTCAGGCATCAACAGGACGTCGGTCTCGCGCATCAGGCCGGCGAAACCGTCGATGAATTCCTGCCGCATCAGTTTCAGCGGGCCGAAGCCGTGGGGCTGGAACAGGATCAGCAGGCGGCCGTCGAAGGCGTGCAGGGTCTTGAGCGTGGCGGCGATCTTGTCCGGGTTATGGGCGAAGTCGTCGATGACGGTGATGTCGTTCACCGTCCCGACCACCTCCATCCGGCGACGGATGCCGGCGAAGGTCTCCAGCGCCTTGACCGCCTGGCCCGTCGGCACGTCCAGCGCCTTGACCGCACCCAGGGCCGCAAGCGCATTGGCGACATTGTGGGCGCCGGGGACGTTCAGGACGACGTCGTATTCGCTCCAGCCCTCCATCAGGCGGAACTTCATGCCCGTGGGCATCGGCTGAAGGTCGTAGGCGGACAGGTCGGCCTTTTCCTCGCCCAGGGCGAAGGTGATCGCTTTCCCGGCCGGAAGCGTCTGGACCAGGGCGGCGGTCTCGGGATTGTCGAGGTTCAGAACCGCCGTGGCCGCGCGGCCGGTGAAGCCGCCGAACAGGTCGCGCAGCTCCTCCATCGACTTGTGATCCAGCGAGATGTTGGAGACCACGGCGACGGTGGGGTCATAGCCGGCGATGGAGCCGTCGGACTCGTCCACCTCGGCGACGAACAGGTCCGGTCCGCCCACCAGGGCGCTGGCGAAGGGATGATCGGCGTCGGCGAAATTCTTCATCACCGCCCCATTGACGACGGTGGGGTTGCGTTCGGCCTGGCTCAGAATCCAGGCGATCATGCCGGTGATGGTGGACTTGCCGCTGGTGCCCGCGACGCCGACCGAGGTCGGGGCGGCGTTGAACAACTGGCTCAGCAGCTGGGGCCGGGTCTTGATGACGGCGCCGACGCGGCGGGCGGCGCCGATGTCGGGCACGGTGTCTTCAATTGCACCGGTGGCCACGACGGTCTGGGCGGCGCGGGTCACGCCGGAACCGTCCTGGGGATGCAGGGTCACGCCATGGGCGCGCAGCCAGTCGAACTTCTCGGGCGTGCGGCCCTGGTCCAGCGCGCGGTCGGAGCCTTCGATGGCGTGGCCCTGGGCCTGGACGATCAGGGCCAGGGGCAGCATGCCCGACCCGCCGATGCCGCAGAAGAAATAGGAGGCGTCTTGGTTCATGCCCCCTTAGAACAGGGGATCGGGCCGGTCCGCCAGTGCAGGATCGCAATATTCGACGAAGAAGACGGACGTGAACAGCAACAGCTTCAAGATCGGCGTGGTCTGCGCCAGTTCGCGCTTCTCGAAGGAGCGGGCCGACGCGGTCGAGGCCTGGATGGCCGAGCATCATCCCGACAGGGATGTGGCGGTGGTTTTCCACCCCGCCTGTTTCCTGAAACACGGCCATTTCGCCGGGGACGACCGGGCGCGGGCCGACGCCTTCGTCGAGTTCGCCAATGACCCGCGCATTGATGCGATCTGGTTCGCGCGGGGCGGCTATGGATCCTGCCGCATCGCCGAGTCGGTCATTCCGCGCCTGAACGCCGTGGCCCGAAAGAAGCGCTATATGGGCTATTCCGACGCAGGAAGCCTGCTGGCCGGAATGTACAGGGCCGGGTTCGAACATCTGGCCCACGGCCCGATGGCCTCGGATGCGGTGCGCCGCGACGAGGCGGCGCGCGGCGCCCTGGCCTGGCTGACGACCGGACGCACCGACTGGATCGAACCCTCGCTGGCGATCGATCCGCGACCCGCCGTCGCCTTCAACCTGACCATCCTGGACCAACTGGTCGGCACGGCGCTGGAGCCCGATCTGTCGGGCCACGTCCTGATGCTGGAGGAGGTGTCGGAGGCCGCCTATCGGATCGACCGGATGATGTTTCACTTGACGGGGCAGGAGTCGATCCGACGTGTTGCCGGAATTCGCCTAGGACGTGTTTCCGATGTCACGCCAAACGATCCCGATTTCGGACAGACTCCGGAGGAGATTGTTCGATACTGGTGCCTGAGATCCGGCATAGAATTCCTGGGACCGGCCGATATCGGGCACGACGACGCCAACAAGGTAGCGCCCTTCGGTCGCGGCTGAGGCGAACCGCCCGAGACGCAAAAGACACAGTCTCGCCTTGATCTGCCGGCCCGCGCCTGACGCCCTCTCGACACGTCCTGCGTCTGCACGTCAGATGCAGGTCCGCGAGGCGTTAGGACTTCGTTAAGCCAAGGCGTTGGGGGACGCTGCGGTTTACGCCTTCTGCGATGCGGCGGTTCGTTCGGACCTCGGGGGATGCCCGGACGAACCGCCTGATCGTTCTCCGATCATCGACGTGCCCGATCATCGACGTGAAGCGCCGCAAGGCTTATGGATCGCCCGGTGCGTTTCGACGAAAGATTCATCGATGAACTGAAGGCCCGCCTTCGGCCGTCCGACGTGATCGGACGGACGGTGAAGCTCAAGCGGCAGGGGCGGGAATATGTCGGCCTGTCGCCCTTTTCGAAGGAGAAGTCGCCGTCCTTCTTCGTCAATGACGACAAGGGCTTCTTCCACGACTTCTCGTCCGGCAAACACGGCGACATCATCTCCTTCCTGCAGGAGACCGAGCGACTCAGCTTCGTCGAGGCGGTGCAGCGGCTGGCCGGCGAGGCGGGCATGCAACTGCCGGCCGAAGACCCCAAGGAGGCCGAGCGCGAACAGAAGCGCCTGGGCCTGTCCGAGTGGATGGACCTGGCCCAGAAGTGGTTCGCCGCCAATCTGCGGCGCACGCCGGGCAAGGCGGCGCGCGACTATCTTGAGAAACGCGGCCTGCCCGAGGATCAGTGGGAGCGGTTCGGCCTGGGCTATGCGCCCAATGACCGCGAAGGGCTGAAACAGGCCCTGGTCCAGCGCGGGGCGCGACCGGCCGAGCTGGTCGAGGCCGGCTTGCTGATCTCGCCGGAAAGCGGAGGGCAGCCCTATGACCGGTTCCGCGACCGGCTGATGTTCCCCATCCTGGACGCGCGCGGCCGGATCGTCAGCTTCGGCGGCCGGGCCATGAACCCCGACGACCGGGCCAAATATCTGAACGGTCCCGAGAGCCCGCTGTTTCACAAGGGGGCCACCCTCTATGGCCTGCCCGAGGCGCGGCGGATCCTGGGGGCGGAGAGCCGGAACGACCAGGCCATCATCGTGGTCGAAGGCTATATGGACGTCATCGCCTGCCAGCGCGCGGGCCTGCCGGCCGTGGCGCCGATGGGCACGGCCCTGACCGAAGAACAGATGGAGCGGCTGTGGCGGGTCAGCCATGAGCCGGTGCTGTGTTTCGACGGCGATGCGGCGGGGCTGCGGGCGGCCTATCGCGCCATCGAACGGTCGCTGCCGCTGCTGAAGGCGGGGCGGTCGTTCCGCTTCTCGCTGCTGAGCGGGGGACAGGATCCCGACGACATCCTGCGCGACAAGGGGGCGCCCGCCCTGCGCCAGGCCCTGGCCGACACCCACGGCTTCGCCGAGGTGCTGTTCCGCCGCGAGCAGGACGTCGAGCCGCTGGATACGCCGGAGCGCAAGGCCGGCTTCAAGGCGCGGCTGCGGACCGCCGCTTCGGCCATTCAGGACAAGGACCTGGCGGAACAGTATCGCCGTGACCTGTTCGACCGGTTCGACGCCCTGTTTCCGCGCGCCCCCCAGCGTGCGCCCTGGACGCCGGGGCAGGGGCGGGGCCGGTTCGGGCCGCCGCCGAAACTGGGACAGACGGTCGAGGGGGCGCAGGCGATGCAGTCCCTGTTCCGCGCCGTCAGCCCGGTGGCGGCCGCCCTGGCCTATGCCGCCATTGATGATATCGAGCGGCTGGACGACCATCTGGAAGAGGTCAGCGTCCAGGGCTTCGGCGACGCCGCGCTGGAGGGGCTGGCCCAGGAACTTGTGCGGTTGCGCCTGTCCGGTCAGGCGTCCGATGCGGCCGTGGTGCGGCATCGACTGCGCGATTCCGGCTTCGAGCCCCTGCTGAAGGAGATCGAGAAGGCGGCGTCCAAGTCGGGCGCCTCCTTCCTGTCGTCGGATCTGACCGTGGCGGCATCGCGGGCTCACTGGCTGAAGGTGTTCGGCCTGATGACCCATCTGGCCGCCCTGTCCCGCGCCATCGAAACCGCCAAACAGGACATGGGCCAGGGCACGGGCATCGACGCCCTGGTGCGGCTGAAGGCCGAACGCGACGCCATCACCCGTTCGTTCGCGGCGCCGGACTTCTGGACCACCCTGATCTGATCCGCGCCGATTGGCGGGCTTCACGATCTGGAGTAGTCTCGCGCCATGGATGGTTCCCAGCCTGTCAGGATCACGCGCGAGGGCGATCATCAGGTCGTCCACCTGCCGAGCGGCGTCGCCGTTCCGGCGGACGCCGTGGTGCGTCAGGAGGGTGAGCGGCTGATCATCGAACGGGCGGGGCCGCGGATGGGGTCGGTCGAAAAACTGCTGGCTGTTCTGGCGACCATGGAGCCTATCGACGAACGGCTCGCTCCCTTCGATGACCCCCCTCCAGAACCGGTCGATCTTTGAGCGGCTATATGCTGGACACCAATGCGGTGTCGGATCTGATGTACGATCCGCTCGGCCCGGTCGGACAGCGCATGGCGATGGTCGCTACGGGCGATGTCTGTATCAGTCTGATCGTCGTTGCGGAGTTGCGGTTTGGCGTCGCCAAGTCCGGTTCTCTCCGGATCGCCGCGCAACTCGAGACCGTGCTTTCGGGTCTGTCCATCAGGGCGTGGGAAGCGCCCGCCGACTACATCTACGGCGACATCCGCGCCGACCTGCAGAGGCGAGGCCGACTCATAGGAGCCAACGATCTGCTGATCGCCGCCCACGCCCTGGCGCTGGACTGTATCCTCGTCACCGACAATGAACGTGAATTCTCGCGTGTGCCCGGACTGCGGGTTGAGAACTGGCTACGTCCTGGTTAGGCGGCCTTGACTCTGCGGGCGCGCGACGCCATCTGGCGCAATCGGATCATGATGCCTTAGTGCGCGAGGTCGAGAAGGCGGCGGCAAAGCCCGACGCGCCATTCCTGGCCGCAAATGCGCCCCTCGCCGAGGCAAGGGTCCGATGGTCGCAGGCGTTCGACGTTCCAACCTCCTGGTTTGGATGGGTTGGCGGGCGCCTCAGCCCAGGCGCGTGATGCGCCCCGGGCGAGGATGGAGCGTTTCGTCGGCGGAAGGCCGCGCGGAACATGCTTCGCCATGCGATCAAAGCCGGAACGACTTGGGAAGACAGAGTGGGCGCGTAACCTTACGCCTCGCCAGGCATTGTATTTTTCGCCGGGGTGGATTGATCACCCCCTCCGGCCGGAGACGAACTGACTATGAACGCACAGACCGAGACGCAGGACGCCGAGGTTACGACCGACGGCCCCCTGCTCGATCTGACTGACGCCGGCGTCAAGAAATTCATCAAACAGGCCAAGGCGCGCGGCTATGTGACGATGGAGGAGCTGAATAAGGTCCTGCCGTCCGAGGAAGTCACGCCGGACGCCATTGAAGACACCCTGGCCATGCTGTCCGAAATGGGCGTCAACGTCGTCGAGGCCGAAGAGGACGCGCAGGAGCAGCAGTCCACCGACGTCGCCGCCGCCGCCGGAACCGCCGTCGCCGAGGCGCCCGCCAAGGCCGCCTATGACCGCACCGACGACCCCGTGCGGATGTATCTGCGCGAAATGGGCTCGGTCGAACTGCTGAGCCGCGAGGGCGAAATCGCCATCGCCAAGCGGATCGAGGCCGGTCGCGACGCCATGATCTCGGGTCTGTGCGAAAGCGCCCTGACCTTCGAGGCCATCATGGTGTGGCGCGACGAGCTTGAGAACAACCGCATCCTGCTGCGCGAGGTCATCGACCTTGACGCCACCTACGGCGTGCTGAACCCCTCGTCCCTGCCCGGCGCCGTCCAGCCCGAGGCGGAAGAGGAAGAAGAGGCTGAAGAAAAGCCGGCCGCTGAAGAAAAGCCTGAGTCCGACGACGACGATGACGACGACTTCGACGACGGCGGCGGCATGTCCGTGTCGGCGCTGGAAGCCGAGCTGCGCGACGGGGTGATGGAGGTGCTGAACCTCATCGCCGCCGACTTCAGCGAGTTCCGGGGGCTGCAGGACAAGCTGGTCCAGACCCGCCTGAAGGGCGAGGTGCTGAGCGCCAAGGACTCCAAGGCCTATCAGACGCTGACGAAATCCATCTCGGATCGTCTGAAGACGATGAAGCTGAACAACAACCGTATCGAGGCCCTGGTCGAGCAGCTCTATGCGATCAACAAACGCCTGATCGGTCTGGAAGGGCGCCTGCTGCGCCTGGCCGACAGCTACGGCATCTCGCGTCCCGAATTCCTGAAGGCCTATTTCGGCGCCGAACTGGACCCGACCTGGACCGAGCGGATCAAGGAACAGGGCGTGCGCTGGACCAAGTTCAGCGACAACGAAGCCAGCCAGATCTCCACCATCCGCGCCGACGTCGCCGCCGTGGCCCTGGAAGCCGGGTTGCCGATCGACGACTATCGCCGCATCGTCCAGACGGTGCAAAAGGGCGAGCGCGAAGCACGGCAAGCCAAGAAGGAAATGGTCGAGGCCAACCTGCGCCTCGTGATCTCCATCGCCAAGAAATACACCAACCGCGGCCTGCAGTTCCTGGACCTGATCCAGGAGGGCAACATCGGCCTGATGAAGGCCGTCGACAAGTTCGAGTACCGCCGCGGCTACAAGTTCTCGACCTACGCCACCTGGTGGATCCGTCAGGCGATCACGCGCTCCATCGCCGACCAGGCGCGGACCATCCGGATCCCGGTCCACATGATCGAGACGATCAACAAGATCGTCCGCACCTCGCGCCAGATGCTGCACGAGATCGGCCGCGAGCCGACCCCGGAAGAACTGGCCGAGAAGCTGGCCATGCCGCTGGAGAAGGTGCGCAAGGTCCTGAAGATCGCCAAGGAGCCGATCTCGCTGGAAACCCCCATCGGGGACGAGGAAGACAGCCATCTGGGCGACTTCATCGAGGACAAGAACGCCGTCCTGCCCATCGACGCCGCCATCCAGTCGAACCTGCGCGAGACCACCACCCGCGTGCTGGCGTCGCTGACGCCGCGCGAGGAACGGGTCCTGCGGATGCGCTTCGGCATCGGCATGAACACCGACCACACGCTGGAGGAAGTCGGCCAGCAGTTCTCGGTGACGCGCGAGCGGATCCGTCAGATCGAGGCCAAGGCGCTGCGCAAGCTGAAACACCCCAGCCGGTCGCGGAAGCTGCGGTCCTTCCTGGACAGTTGAAGACGAGCAGGGGCGGCGCCGAAAGGGCCGCCCCTTTTGCCGTCAGCTGGGCGTTTCGACGACCAAGCCGACGATGCGCCGAACCAGCGGCAGGATCAGCAGCAGCACTGGGAAGGCGATCAGCCAAGACAGGCCCCAAGCCTGCATCCAGGCGGAGGGGAAGGCCGGAACGAAGCCCAGATTGCGCGCCGTGGCGATGGCCGAGACCACGAAAGTCATGAACAGTGACAGGATCAGGGGCATGATGACCGGCGCATAGCGCGCGGGCAGTCGGCGGAAGCGGATGATCGCAGGGTGAGGGTGCATGTGTGCGTCTCTCAATTTGGTCTTCGGCAATGGGCATCCGCCGGAAAGTCCGGCCCCGGCCGAAAACCGGGATGGATGCGTTGCCTGACGTGAGACGCTTACGATCGCCTGGGCGACGGGGCGCATATATCAGTTTGCGGGGTGGTCGCAACAGGCCCGACCTTTCTCTGGAACGGCCACCAGGGGCGCAGGAATAGGTCGGACTTGCCGTCGTCCTGAATTGCTGGTCTGGGGTCTGATGGGTCGAAAACACGTCAATCTGGGCTGCGCGCCCGGCAAGGCCGACCTGCCGCAAAAGCGCTGCGTCGCCTGCGGCCTGTCGTTCGCGTGGCGCAGGAAGTGGGCGCGGGACTGGGATCAGGTGCGGTTCTGTTCGGATCGGTGTCGGGCCGCCGGAGCCGCCCCGGAACGGCGATAGACGGCTCTCCGCCTCGTGACCGACGCGCCATCGGGAATCGGATAGGATTCGGGCGATGGCTTCCAATGTCCTGATGATGCGTGTGTCGGTCGGTCTGGCGGTCCTGCTGATCCTGAGCGGCTGCGTGCGGCGCGCGCCCGAGCCGCTGCGGCCGTCGCCCTATCCGGGACGGACGCCTGCGCCCCTGGTCGGGGGGCTGATCGACCGGCCTGTCGATGGGGGAACCCAGGGGGCGGTGGTGCGCGTGGGCGCGGACCTAGGGCGATGCCTGGCCGAACTGAGCGCCGCGCGCGTGACGTTCAGCCCCGCCCCGGATCGAACCAACAGCGCCAGTTGCGGCCTGAGACAGGGCGGGGCGTTGGGGCCCGACCTGGGCACGGTGGCGCGGATGGCGCCGGGGGATGTGCAGATGACCTGCCAGACGGCCCTGGCCCTGAGCATCTGGCGGCGGCAGTCGCTGGAGCCGGCGGCGCGCCAGATTCTGGGCTCGGACGTGGTCCAGATCGACCATATGGGGGCCTACGCCTGTCGCAATGTGAACAACGGTGTGGGGTCCAGCCGGGTCAGCGCCCACGCCCAGGCGGCGGCGCTGGATTTCGCCGGGGTGCGGCTGCGCGACGGGCGGCGCATCACGGTCACGAACGACTGGAACGGCGACGCGCCCGAGGCCCGTTTCCTGCGCCGCATCCGCGACGACGCCTGCCGCATCTTCGGCACGACCCTGAGCCCCGACTATAATGCGGTGCATTTCGACCATCTGCATCTGGAAGCCACCGACACGCGTTTCTGCCGCTAGGCGGCGAGCCATTCCGGCGTCCGCCCGGTCAGGGACAGACGCATGGCGCCGAGGTTGAAGGTCTTCACCTGGTCGGACGGATTTCACGCCTT
The DNA here is from genome assembly GCF_000698025.1 of Brevundimonas sp. EAKA. Taxonomy (NCBI): domain Bacteria; kingdom Pseudomonadati; phylum Pseudomonadota; class Alphaproteobacteria; order Caulobacterales; family Caulobacteraceae; genus Brevundimonas; species Brevundimonas sp. EAKA. Next base: position 24,128 of record NZ_JMQR01000032.1, read on the forward strand.
CACCGTCGCCGCCAGCTCGCGCCCCAAGGCGCTGGAGGCCTGGGGGTCGAAGCAGGACCTGTTCGCCACGGGCCTGGCCAGCCAACTGAGCGGCGGCCCCGACCATGACGCCGCCCTGGCGGCGCCGGGCGAGGTGATCGAGCGCGGCCTGGCGATCGATGTCGGCAAGATCGGAAAGGCGGCCAGGCCGAAGGCTGCGGGACCGTCGAAAGCCCGGCGTGCGAAGCTGGAAAGACTGCAAGCCGAGCTGGACCGGCTGGACGCCGACCATCAGGCCGCTTCGTCGTCCCTCGACGATCAGCTTGAAGCCCTGAAGGCGAAGCGGGCGGACCTGGAACAGGCCTATGGCGCGCGCCGCAAGACGCTGACCCGGAACCTCAAGGCGGCCCGGGGCTGATCAGGCGGTGGCGCGGCCGCTTTCCGTCAGATGCGCGCCCTTTTGGCCCACCGTCTCCAGGGCCGAGATCAGGGCGCGGACGTCGATGGGTTTGGCGACGACGGCGTCCATGCCATGGGCCAGGCACTCGTCGCGCTGATGCGGCATGGCGTTGGCGGTCAGGGCGATGATCGGAGTACGGGGCAGACCCTGGGCGGCCTCGCGCTCGCGGATGGCGCGGGCGGCGCCGAAACCGTCCAGGACCGGCATCTGCACGTCCATGAGGACCATGTCCCAATCGCCGCCCAGCCAGGCCTCGACCGCCTGGGCGCCGTTTTCGACGATCGTCGGCTCGATGCCGAATTGACCCAGCAGGGTTTGCAGGACCAGGCGGTTGATGGCGTTGTCCTCGGCGGCCAGAACCCGCAGACCGGCGTCGCCCTGTCTGACGTCGGAGGCGGACGGGGCGGGCGTTCCGACCGCTGGGCCGAGCCAGGGCAGGGGAAGGACGACGGTGAAACGGGACCCCTCGCCCGGCCGGCTGTCGACATCGATCCGGCCCTGCATCAGCCGGGTCAATTCGTGCACGATCGACAGGCCCAGTCCCGTGCCGCCGAACTGGCGCGTGGTCGAGGCGTCGGCCTGGGCGAACGGATTGAAGATGCGCGCGATGACCTCGGTCGTCATGCCCACGCCTGTGTCGGCGACGGTCAGGACCAGGGTCTGGCCGTCGCGGCGCGCCGCGATGTCGATGCGGCCCCGAGCCGTGAACTTGAGGCTGTTGGAGATCAGGTTCGACAGGATCTGCCGCAGGCGGGTCGGATCCCCGCGATAGAGGCCGGCGGCGTCGCCGAGATCCAGCGCCAGGATCAGGCCCTGATCGTCGGCGGTGGACGCATAGGTCGAGCGGAGATTGCCCAGCAGGATCCCCAGATCGAAGGCCACGCTTTCCAGCTCCATCTTGCCGGCCTCGACCTTGGACAGGTCAAGGATGTCGTTGAGGATGGTCAGCAAGGCAGCGCCGGACTCGGCGACGATGTCCAGGCGTTCGCGTTGCAGGGCCGGCAGGGGATCGGCCTGCATGGCCTGGGTCATGCCGAGTATGCCGTTCATGGGCGTCCGGATTTCGTGGCTCATCACCGCGAGGAACTGGGACTTGGCGCGACTGGCCGCCTCGGCCCGTTCGGCGAGCCGCCGCATTTCCGTGACGTCCCAGTTGGCGCCGACCAGCCTGTCCGGCGCGCCGTCGACGCCACGTTCCAGGCTGCCGAATCCCTTGATGTGCCGGATCTCTCCGTCCGTCCGGCGTATGCGGAACTCGGTGTCCAGCAGAAGGCCGTTCAGGGCGGCGGCGGTGTCTCTTTGGAGCGTTTCGCGGTCATCCTCCAGAACGAAACTGGTGAAGAAATCGAGGTCCAGGACGTCCGGCGCCGGGGTGAGGAAGAGGTCGAACATCTCCGGCGACCACGACAGGGCGTTGGTGTTCAGGTCCAGTTCCCAGATTCCGATCTGGGCGGCGCGGGCGGCCAGGGTGGCGCGGTCCGCCAGCTTGAGCCGCTCGGCTTCCGCTGCCTTGCGGCCGGCGATGTCCTGAACGTGAGAGATATAGAACAGGGGCTCGCCCGCCGCGCTGCGAACCAGGGAGACGGTGCGAGCCGCCCAGGCGACGCCGCCATCCTTGCGGATATAGCGTTTCTCGATCTCGTAGGACGGGATGCGGCCGGAGGTCAGTTGTTCGAACAGGACGAGATCGGCGTCCAGATCGTCGGGATGGGTCACGTCCCGGAAATTGACCGTCCTGAGTTCGTCGCTGCTGTACCCCAGGAAGCGACGCAGGGCGGCGTTGCCGTTCAGCCAGACGCCGTCCAGCCCGAATACGGCCGTGCCGATGGGCGAATGTTCGACCGCCTGACAGAACTGCGCCACATCGAATGTGGCGATGTCCGTCGTCTGACCGCTCAGCATGGGCAGTTTCCCCGTGGAAGACCAAGTCTGCCGCGAAGATATTGCAACGGGGTGAACGGACGGTCGCGGAGGGCGACCGACCTCAGGCTTCGAAGATCGTCTCGAAGCCGCCGACGACCATCCGCCTGCCGTCGAAGGGCATCTCCATCTCGTGGAAGCGCGGATCCTCCATCATCTTCTTCTCGGCGGCGTCGCCGGTCGCCTTGTCCGGCCAGATGATCCAGGACAGGACCACGGTTTCGTCGGGCTCAAGCTTCACCGCCATCTTGAAGTCGGTGTGCTTGCCGTCGCGAATATCGACGCCCCAGTTCTCGACGACGGCCAGGGCGCCGAACTCCTTGAAGATGGGCGCGGCGGCCTGGGCGCACCTCAGATAGGCGTCCTTGTCCGCCGTCTTCACCGGGGTCACGAAGCCGGTCACATAGGTCATGGTCGTTCTCCTCAGTTGTTGGTTTCGGCCAGTTCGGCCAGTTGGTCGGCGACGGCGCCCCAGCCCTGTTCGAAGCCCATGGCGCGGTGGGCCTGCATCGCCTTTTCGTCCCAATGGCGGGCGACGGCTGTGTAGCGGGTGGCGTCGCCCTCGGGTTCGAAGGTGTCGATCCGGACGAAGTTCATCTCGCCCGCCTGCGGAAGCCAGCCCTCGGTCAGCGCGCCGGTCGAGACCAGCCGACGGCCGGGAACCACCTCCAGGAAGACGCCGGAATAGGCGTGGCGCTCGCCCTCGGGCGACTGCATCTCCACATTGGCGCGGCCGCCGGGGCGAAGGTCCCACTCAACGACGGGCGTAGTCCAGGGCCGGGGGCAGAACCATTCCCCGGTCCGCTCGACATAGATCTTCCACACGGCTTCGGGCGAGGCCTGGATCAGGCGGGTGACGCTGAGTTCGAAACGGTCGGACATATCGGCCTTCCGGTCAGACGGGCGTCAGTTCATGGGCGGCGAAGGCTTCGGGGCCGGCGGCGGCGGCGGCGGGATCCATCCACATGGTCTCCCAGATGTGGCCGTCCGGGTCCGCATAGCTGCGGCCATACATGAAGCCGTAGTCCTGAGGTTTGTTGGGGTCCGCTGTTCCGCCGGCCGCCCCGGCCTGGGCCACCACCGCCTCGACCGCCTCGCGGCTGTCGCGCGACAGGCACAGCAGCATCTGGGCCGAGGCGCGGGCGTCGGGGATCGCCCGATCGGTGAAGGTGCGCCATTTGTCGTGGGTCAGCAGCATGACGTGGATGACGTCCGACAGGACCATGCAGGCGGCCGTCTCGTCGCTGAACATCGGGTTCTTCGTGGCGCCGACGGCTTCATAGAAGGCGATGGACCGGTTCAGGTCGGCGACGGGCAGATTGATGAAAATCAGCTGGGTCATACGTCTCTCCTCTCCCTATGTTTGCTAACCGTGCCGCGTGAGATTAGAACAGTCAACCATGAAGTTAGAAAAAGTAACTACCAAGTTGGGTCGGCGGTATCACGACGCGTGCGGCGCCGCGCACGGGCTGGATCTGGTGGGCGAGCGTTGGGCGCTTCTGGTGGTGCGTGAACTGATGATGGGGCCGCGTCGGTTCGGTGATCTGAGAAAGGATCTCTGCGGCCTGTCGGCCAATGTGCTGACGCAGCGGCTGGAGGGACTGGAGGCGGCGGGCGTGGTGCGTCGCCGCAAGCTGCCGCCGCCGGCCTCGGTGCAGGTCTATGAGCTGACGGACTGGGGGTATGAGATCGAACCGGTCTTTTTGGTTCTGGGCCGCTGGGCCGCACGGTCGCCGGCGCATGATCCGACGCTGCCGATCAGCGCCGTCTCGATCATGCTGTCGTTCAAGACGATGTTCGACGCCGGCCGGGCCGGGAAGGCCGCCATGGCGCTCGGCTTCATCTTCGACGACGAGAGCTTCCAGGTGACGGTGTCCGAAGGTCGTCTTCAGGCGCAGCGCGGCCAGATCGCGGGCGCGGACGTGACGGTGACGACCCGGCCGCCGCTGCTCGCCGCCGCCGTCTACGGCAAGGCTCCGCTCTCGACCCTGGCGGCGGACATGACGATTGACGGAGACCAGGGGGTGTTCGAGCGGTTCATCGACTTCTTCCACCTCCCGGAAAAAGCGACGGAAAGCGTGGCCTTAGCAAGGTTTGGTAACACCTGAGCCTTAGCACAGCCTTCTCAGGTTGCTTTGGAGGCGGACGTGCTCAAGTCCTTGTCTATTTCCATCAAACTCATGATCGCCCTGGGCGCCATGATGAGCGCCTGCGGTGTGGCCACCCTGGTGGTCCTGTTCAGCCTGGTCTCCCTGCAGCGATCTGACGACGCCGAACGATCGGCCACCCAGATCAGCCGGGCCGCCGACCGGACCCTGGCCGCCGCCGTGGAACAGCAGAACGCCATGCGCTCCTATGTGGCGACGGGCGAGGCGGAATCCCTGACGAAATACGCTGAATCGAAGACGGCCTTCGATCAGGCTGTCCAGTCTCTGAAGACAAGCGACGCCGACGGCGTCGACGCCGGTCTGTTCAATGCGATGACGGCGGCGGCCGCCGCCTTCAACCAGCAGTCGCAGGCCCTGATGGACCTGGCCCGCGATCCGGCCCAGCGGTCGCAGGCGGTGTCGCAACTGACCACAACAGCCCGCCTGACCGATGTCCGCGCTGCCGTGAAGTCGATCGACGATCAGACGCAGGGCGTGCTGACCCGCAAGAACGCCGAGAAGCGCACGGCCTTCAACAGCGGCTACGCCGCCCTGGTGATCGGCGGGGTGCTGGCCCTGCTGGTGGCGGCGGCCATGACCCTGTGGCTCGTGCGGGCGCTCAGCCAGCCCATCGTGGCCATGACACGCGCCATGGATCAACTGGCCGCCGGCGACCTGAAGGTCGTCATTCCCGCCCAGGGGCGTGGCGACGAGATCGGCCGCATGGCCGCCTCGGTCGGCACCTTCCGCGACAATGCGGCCGAGAAGATTCGGCTGGAGGCCGAGACCCAGTCTCAGCGTTCCATCAACGAGGCCGAACATCGCGCCAACGAAGCCGAGAAGGCGCGCATCGCCGAAGAGGATCGTGTCGCCCTGACGGCTCTGGGCCAGGGGCTTGCGGCCATGTCCAACGGCGACCTGACCCACCGGTTCACCGCAGAGGTCGCCCCGCGCGCCGAACAGCTGAAGTCGGATTTCAACGCCGCCATCGCCCAGCTGCAGCAGGCCGTGTCGGTCGTGGTCGGCAATGTGGCCAGCATCCGCTCGGGCGCCGGCGAGATTTCGCAGGCCGCCGACGACCTGTCGCGCCGCACCGAACAGCAAGCCGCCAGCCTGGAGGAAACCGCCGCCGCCCTGGATGAGATCACCGCCACGGTGAAGAAGACGGCTTCGGGCGCCCGCCAGGCCTCGGACGTGGTTCAGGCCGCCAAGGGCGATGCGGAAACCTCGGGCGTTATCGTTCGCGACGCGGTTT